>JAYFPV010000026.1:0-1688 GCA_034927465.1 Lawsonibacter sp. | reverse complement strand
ACCATCGATGATCTGCTGCCCCACCTGGGTGCGGAGCAGGCCAAAAAGCCCTTGGGAGAGGCCGTTTCCGGAGAAAATCTGAACATCTTGGTGGGCAGTCGCCCCTTGGCAGACGACGAAGGGAGTGACCGGGTCAAGCTTTCCATTTTGGAGCTGCTCAATCGAAAATACGGCATTGTGGAGGAGGACTTTATTTCTGCCGAGCTGTGCGCTGTCCCCGCGTTTTCCGCCAGCGACATTGGGTTTGACCGCTCCATGATTGGGGCTTACGGCCATGACGATCGGGTATGCGCCTATGCCGCTTTGGCAGCCATGCTCCAACTGAATACGCCGGATCGCACGGTGGTGTGCATGCTGGCCGACAAGGAAGAAATCGGCTCGGAGGGGGTATCCGGAATGAAGTCTGCGGCCTTTGACACCTTTATGGCTGACCTGTGCGCCGGCCAGGGCGTTCTGCCCCGCGCCTGCTTTGAGAAATCCTTCTGTTTGTCCGCCGATGTGACAGCGGCCTATGATCCGAATTTTGCCGATGTTTATGAGAAGCGCAATAGCGCGTTTGTCAACTATGGAATGGGCCTGTGCAAATACACCGGGGCCCGGGGAAAGTCAGGGGCTTCCGACGCTTCGGCCGAGCTGGTGGCCTGTATCCGCCGTGTGCTGGACAACGCAGGCGTGGCTTGGCAGATGGCGGAACTGGGAAAGGTGGATGCTGGCGGAGGGGGTACTGTGGCTGTCTATATGGCCCAGCGGAACATTGACACGCTGGATGCCGGCGTCCCTGTTTTGTCCATGCACGCACCCTTTGAAACGGTGGGCAAGCTGGACTGCTATATGACTTTTAAAGGGATGAAGGCAGTTTTTGAGGCGATGTGATCCGCTTTGACTGCAATTTTAGTAACACAATAGAAAAGAACCATGCACAGCACGGGAAGTGCTGCGCCATTCAGAACGTACAGGGGCCGCCCTAAGGCGGTCCCTGTATCAGGCTGTCAAAAAAATTCCTTCTTAAGTGTTCGGACGGAAGGATACTTGGAAAGGAAACCGTCAGGGTTCCCTTTCCTGTCTAATCAATACGAATGTCATAACTTTTGGAGAAGTTATGACATTCGCTTCAGCCTGTCGAAAAAGTCCTATGGACTTTTTCGACAGGCTGGTACAGAGACCGCCCTCATGCGGTCCCTGCATGAAATTTAGTATAAATTTTGTTCGAGTTTCCAGACTTTCACGGCCAAGATAAGGCAAGTCACTGCGGCGATAGCCATGGTCAGCGGCCACCCCCATGCCGACAGCCAGGAACAGGCGGTGCAGACCATAATGGCGGTAGGCCCGTCCGCGTATCCAATCAGACCGCCGGTTGAGGGCACCGCGCCTAGGCGGATCAATACGCCCAAAAAGCCAAGAGGCCGGAGGGCGATAACAACGCCGGTGACGATAAGCATCCACCGCACGAGGCGCAAATATCGCCGGGCAGTGATTCGCTGTGACTGGTCCATGGCCTGGGAGGCCAGTGTTCCTGCTTCGTCCATGGTCAGGCAGTCCTTTTGACTGCGCGCCCCCTGAATCAGTTCCACCAGGGACACGCCCAGGGCCTGGGCCAGGGGCTCCATCAGCTTCACATCTGGAAATCCCTTTCCGGTTTCCCACTTGGAAACGGCCTTATCCGTGACGTTCAGCCGGTCAGCCAGTTC
>JAYFPV010000143.1:0-11841 GCA_034927465.1 Lawsonibacter sp. | reverse complement strand
TACAAGAAATTTTGAACGACTAAAACAAGATACAACATGAAAATTAGCGCCGTCTGCCAAGGTTATCGGCAGACGGCGCTTTCTATTACTTTTTCACAACGGGAATCCAAACCTCATATTTCGTGTTTTCCGGATTCGGGTCAAGGTACACCTCAACATCGGGACCGTTGGTATATTCATAGCCGGAGGTGGGCAGCCATTCGGCAACAATGCGCTGTTCCAGCTGCTGGATAGAAATTCCGGTACCCTCTCCGGGGAAAATCGCCCAAGTGAACGCGGGCACCGTGTATTCCTCAAAGCCTCCTGCTTCGGACGTGCTGGCAACCGCAATGAAATACCGCCAGTTTTCAGCGGCGTCATTGCAGGTGCTGACACCCAGAACACCCATGGGCTGGCTGTTCATACGCTCGCACAGACGGGGGATTGTCCCGTCCTGAGCGGCCTTGCCCCATAGGGCCGGTACCGTCTCAAAATTCTGTTCAATATCCGCTTCCAACGGTGCGCTGATGCCGATGATTCGAAATGCGTCCTTTTTCTCAATTCTGTAATCCATTTGCGCAGCTCCTTTGATTGTGATTTGGAAGCTAATGGGTGGAAAAGACTTGAGGGTTTGACCGCCTGCCCGTGCCTGTGACGGTGCGAAGCCGTGCACACTTTGAAAGGCACGATTAAACGCGGTGGGGGATTCATAGCCATACTTTGCGGCAATGTCGATGATCTTCTCCCCGCTGCTTTGCAGGTCGGTAGCGGCGCGGCTCATCCGGCGGCGGCGGATATATTCGGAAAGGGGCATCCCCGCCATGTAACCGAACATACGCTGCACATGATAGGAGGAGCAGCAGGCCAGCCTACCCAACTCCTCGTAGTCGATTTCGCCGGTCAGATTTTCTTCAATGTACGCCATGGCATGATTCAGCCGTTCAATCCATTCCATCCGTGTCAGCTCCTTGTCCCTATCCTAACGGTTTTCAAAGGCGTTGTCCTCGCATTGTCTGCACAAAAAAGAGAGCGTATTTTTCTGCGCTGTAAAGCTCCTATCGGTTTTCATCCTATGATGTATGTTTCAGGAGAAAAGCGCGGATCAGCGCTTTTGATATTTGAGTTTGTTCCAGGTTAAAATGCGTGGAATATTGATCCATAAATCCATGACTAGCCTTTAATTTGTGCAGTTCAACATTGGATTTTTTCCGCAGCTTCATCATGACGCTGTCCACATCAAAGGAATCCTGTTCGGCAAATAGCAATTGTACCGGGCAGCATGGCTCCAGCTGCAAATAATCCCGGATGCGCGACCCGTAGCAGCAGATGATTCCATCACACTTGAGGCCTTCGCAGCATCTCCAAGCAATGGTTGCCCCCACGCTGAAGCCAATCACAAACACTTTATCATAGGTAAACTTTCGCGTTTCGATTAATTGCACAATCTCCCTGTAGGAATCAAAGCCCACTTCATTGATAAAATACTGGTATGCCTCAGAAGCCTCAGAATAGGAAAAACACGTTTGTCCAAGCATGTCCGGGCAGAATACATCAAATCCCATTGTAAGATACTCTGTGCAAACCTCTTCCATAAAGCTGTTTACTCCATATATTTCATGAAGTACAATCACAGCATTCCGGTTATTTCTTAATTGTTTCATCCTGATTCCCAGCTCTACAATTCAAGAATATTTCCCTCAAGATCCGTGGCATACACAACCGTTGCCTTGCGGCCATCCTCATAATCCGCATGAACAGTTTCCCAACCTTGCCGCCACCTTTCACAAGGGGCTTTCGCTCCTTGGTAGACCTAGGCGCTAGGCCTACCGTTGGCTAATTATACCAGAAAACGACACCCACTTCAAGAAAAAGGCGATATGGCACGACGTACCGTTTTATTGCCCGACTCATCCTTTTGTAATCTTCCATAAAAGGCTGCGGAGAAAGACTAAGACGGTACGCAGCATGTTTTTTCATCTCCTCGCTGTTTTTGAAATATAGGCAGAGAAAATTGATGTTCTTTCCATAAAACACAACTCTTCTCTGCCGAAACAGAAAACACACAGACCTCGTGATTGCTTCCAATCACGAGGTCTGTGCATTCTCATTGTAATAATATATCGTTATAGAGGGACGAAATAACAACAAACAACACACTAAGGATGATTTTAATCCATTTTGTACCATCTGCTCCACTCAGGAAAACATTCTGCGGCCAGGTTTATATTCCGGGTAAAGTTTGAAGGAAGCTCAGGCAACCCTGTTTTTTTAAGGAGAACCCGACAGCGGCAAAAGCGTGATCACCTCCTTCATCACTCACCTTTTCGATGCCGAGTTTGTCTCAAGCATCCCACTCCACAGGCTTTCTGACCGCTTTAACAAGGCGGAACTTTTTGGAAAAAAGTTGAATGCCGCGGGAGAGATTCAGGGAAAGAAGCTGACGGAGATTGCCACTTTTAAATCTGTCACCGGAAGCGATGCTATTTCTGCCGAGTTCAAAGGCCGGGACCCATTTTCTTTTATCCCAGTGTCCTACAGTATTGCCTTTAAACCTGAACATTTACAATTCCGCGACACTTGGGGTAATTGCTGCAGCCATAAAACTCTTTGCGGGCATTCGCACCTTTTACGGCCTTGCGTTTTATCATAGTCGCCCCGCACTTTGGGCACAGAATCTGCTGGATGGATTCAGGTTTGGCTTCAAGGATCTCGATCCCCTGTGATTCAGGAATTGGCCGTGCTTCCTCATTGGATTCTTGAGCATTGCGGAATTTGGCAGTATAGTCTGTCTTCTGCTCTTTGTGAATATCAAGGAAAAACCGCGCCAACAATTCCATATCTTTTTCGCTTGCGGCTTCTGCTTTCGGATCAGCATCCGTCTTTCGAATATACTCTGCTAGCTGGTCTGCTCTGATGACTTGCTCCCGCACTTCCTTTTTTGCGTATTTTGCATTCAAAACCGTTTTGGAATTTGCCAGCACCACAACAGAGCGATAGCTTTCATAAAAATGCTTCTCAAAAATTGCTTTGGTTAAGAAATTTCCTTTTTCGGCTCCGCGGATCTGCTTAATTAACTCCAGATGCCTTCGGTTCTGCGTAATCGGAGAGTAGATACCCTCCTTTTTTACGTGACGGCCATAGGAAACTGTCCTAATAAAATCTCCGCTGTTCGTAATCTCAACGTTACCATAGAGATTTTTGCATTCCACCACAAATTGAGGCCTGCGGGTTACGATGAGATAGTCAATCTGCGCCGTGAGCCCGTTATGCTCCAGATAGAGATCATGCAGGATAAACATCGGTATGTGGCTGTTCTCCAGCTCATATCTGACAGCCTTTTCACCATAGATACCGGCATCGACTCGACGAATTTCTTCATCGAGTTTTTCTGCCATCTCAACGGCTGCCGTTTTTTTGATCTCTTGCAACGCAGCCAACTGATGTACGCCTCACTGTCATCTTTCAAAAAGATTGGGTCTTTCATCTTATCGAACAGTCCCATATGTATGTCCTCAATTCATTCAGCCCAATGAGGGGCATATTAATTCTCGGCTGCGCAGCTTAAACATAATGCAGAGCATGATTGATTTACATTTTTAGCATAACAAGTGTTGTTTTATAAAAGCAATTACATTTTCCTGTTGCTTTTTCTGGAATAAACCTGGAATAATTCGGAATAACGCATATCCACATATTGTAATGATTGAAGAGGAAACAAATAGGAGTATCTTTCCGAACATGTCGAAATTACTGTTTAAAAAGCAACCGAATAAAACAAAAGTCCACCACAATCCAAAGAAACTGGCTATCATTACTTTCGCCGATTTGGCCAAATCAAATTTTCCAACAATATAGGTAGTGTTGTCTCGTATTTCAATCTTTCCGACAAAAGGCAAAACAGGATTCATAGATAAAGAACCTCCTGTTTCGAGCAGATAAAATGAATCCCCTGTATTCCATTTAGCAAGGAATTTGTGCTCAGAATGATAATTTGAGCAGTTCAGTGGATTAGCAAAGATAAACAATTTTTGTTTTATTGTCTCACGCGATAATATTGTTTCAAACTCCATATCTGGCACCTTTCAAAAAGAAATTTGATATCCATGTAACAAAAATGTGTTTTTCTGAGTTTAAACATAACCTATAGCTTAGACGTTAATGGATTACACAACACGATGCCAAAGTAAGTCTGACGAATAAGCGTCCCTACATGACAGCTAATTCCTTATATGTTTCAATCACCCGGCTAACATGGATTTCTGTAGTATTAAGGAAGGGAATACCATATTTGCTCTGAGTTAGAATGAGCGGCAGTTCTGTACATCCCAATATCACTCCATCAATTGCTTCCTCCTGGATAAGCCTCTTAACAATTGACAACAGCCCATTTCGTGTGTCATCTAGGAATACACCATGTTCAATTTCTGAAAACAACTTTTGCTGGATGTACTGCTGTTCTTTCTCGTTTGGAACTATAATTGCAATCCCGCTTCCATCAAATTGGGTCTGATAATAGCTGCTTTGCATTGTAAAGAGAGTTCCCAATAGGCAGATCTTTTTCAGCCCAAGTTTTTGGGCCGCCAATCTTACTGCTTCAACGATACTAATCAAAGGAATAGGTGATATGAGCTTAACCTCTTCAAAAACAATGTGTGGCGTATTAGAAGCTATAAATGCAAAATCCGCACCCGCCCTTTGGAGAGAATTTACAGCATCCGTTAACATTGCAGTCAATTCGTCCCACTTCTTATCTGCTACCAACTGCAGCATGGATGTCATATTGATACTGTTAATCATAATCTCTGGATAATTCCCATGGTGTGTATCCTTCTGACACAGCTCTATCAGCCGCTTATAGTAATCCACGGTGGATTCCGGCCCAATTCCTCCGACCATTCCGATTTTCATAATCACTTTACTCCTTTATATCACAACCCGTTTTGTATAAATAATGTACCTTGTGACAGGCTGTCCCGTTTAAACATACTGCGATATTTTTCTTCTTAAATATTTTCTTTTTCAAACAAGCCCCCATGGTAGCAAATAATTCTTCGAGCAGGGTGCAGAAGTATGCGCTGCATAGAGGCATTTGCTTTCTCGATATTTAAAGTGAATTGAGGGTTGGCCAGTACGGGCCGGCCTTGTTCTAAAGCCATGGAATCCCCGGAAAGAATGGTATCAAATTCTTTAAGATAGAGCGAGATATGCCCAGGGGTATGGCCCGGGGTAGCAAGTACCTGACATCCTCCGCAAAAAGGCAGCATCTCATCCTCCCGAAGCAAACGATCAATTTGGACTGGTTCAACAGAGCGGAGGAGCCTACAGAAAGCCTTTCCAAATTCCTGCTGTTCTGCTGGCAGTTCTTTTTGCAATTGCTCCGCCTGCTCAAGCCGAAGTGATTTTTCGGAACCGGAAATATACGGTGCTTCTTCTGCCGAAGCCAATATGAGAACATTCGGATATTTTTGTTGAAACGCCGCAGCAGCTCCTACATGGTCATGGTCTTGATGCGTGAGGATAATGTGGGTGATTTCCTTGGGAGACAATCCGTTACACTGGAGAACTTCCTCGATTTTTGACAGGGAACCAACATATCCGCAATCAACCAGAACACAGTTATCATTGTCACAGAGAACCACTGGATATATATCGTCCGTTCCTGTCCCGTAAGACATTTCAATCTTTAATGGAATAAGCTTGTTCATGTTTTCTCCTTAGTTTTGGCGGATTTCGTTCACCATCAAGCCGCCGAGTTTGCTCATATCCGGCAGTTCATCAAACCTGCTCATAGAAAGGTTTGATTTTCTTTACTTTTCATCCCTATATGGAGAAAAACAATTCTAAAAACAGGTAAGCGGAAGGCTGCTATTCTGGCAGCTTTGGGACATACATTTACACAAGCATAACAACGAAGGCATTTCTGTTCACTGATCTCCAAAGTTTTTCGGTCTATTGCTCCCACTGGGCATTTTCGGGCACATACTCCGCATGTAGTGCATGCATTTTTTATAACGCGAGGTTGCCTGATTAGAAAACGCGTACCCGCATCTGGAAACTCTGTGATAAACTTGGGTAAGACACTCTTGGGAAGATCAACTGGGGGAAAGCTTCCAGTATCCATTTTCTTTTGAATATTCTCGCCAAACATTCTTGCTTGTTTTAAATCATCCTGATCTGGTCTGCCATAAGCGATCGGCGCGGTTTCTGTTGCATAGGTATGCTGACCTATAAACGCCCCAGCCGCAATCAGTCTAAAATTACTATGATCTGCGAGATTTTTAAACTGGTCAAGGCTGATTCCAAATCCTATATTGCCATAAACAGAGACAGCCACAAGTGGACTTCCATTCCCTTTTATCTGTTTGTAAAAATCATATAGAAAATGCGGAATTCTTTCCCCATAAACCGGTGCTGCCAGGATAGTCAAATCACAATCAGCTATTATGGTATGGTTCCGGCTTTCAGGCAAAGTAACATTGGTAAAATGAACATCACCATTCAAGCCTTGAGCGATCGCCTCTACAATTGCTTTTGTCGTACCAGTTGCAGAGAAATAAATAATTTCCGTTTTCATAATTTAAAAACTCATTTCCTAGATATTACACAATATATTACACCTTACCATCTACTCACCCTGTTTAATCAATACGTTTCCGTAATTTATCTGTCAAGATCCAGCAGCCCTTTTGTCAGGCAGGCGGACAGGCCAAAGCGTTTTACAGTTCCATCAGCAAAGCAGATTGTGACTATATCCTCGTCCTTTTCCGTTATCATTCCATGTCCAAATGCGTTGTGCACCACGCTCGTACCCTTGATGAAGTCTTTTGCTATCCACTGGGTCCTTTGCGCCACAGTCGGCATCGGTCTTGCGGCGAGCACGTTCTTCCGCGCCCGTTCACCGGTTGCTTTGGGTGTCGGCGGCTCGCAGAATTGCCGGATAAACGTACACTTCGGCGCTTTTTCGTAGCTCATAAGCAGCAGCTCGTTTTTTGCTCTGGTCGCTGCCACATAGAACAGCCGCCGTTCTTCCTCGTAGGCCTTTTGCTCGTCTGCATCCAGAGCCTGTCCCGGCTTGAGTGTCACCGAGGGTAGGATGCCGTCGATTGCGTCAATAACAGCAACGCGGTCGTATTCCAATCCCTTGCTTGCGTGTATCGTGCTAAGGATTAGATTGCTCTTTCTATCGCCACCAGCTTCAAGAATGCTTTTGAGCGCATCCAGACGCTTCAAGAAGCTCTCGATGTCCTTCTCCCGGGATGCCAGCTGCGAGAGTAGATAGAGACGCTCGTCGTCGCCACCGTTTCTCATGAGGTACGCTCCGTACCCCATTTGGTAACGGATCCGCTTCAGCGCATCTGCTGCACTGTCTGTCTTTAGGGCAGAGAAATGCGTTCTAAGCTCGATGAGCTTTTCCATATTCCGCTCCGGGTTCTTGCCGGTGGGGTTCAACGCAGCAAAGAGAGACACGCTTTTCCTCGCCCTGCACAGCTCCACCGCCTTTTCAGCGTCCGCCCGGCTTATGGGCAGACTCAGCTTATAGTAGACGCGCATGAAGGCATCCTCGTCCAGCGGCGAGAGCGCCAGCGTCATGAGGTCGCGGACACCGGAAACCGTGCGACTGGCGAAGAAAACACCGTCCGTCTGGCGGACGCGATAGCCTATGTTGTTTCTGTCCATAAAATCGATCAACGGCACGGCGCTGTCGTGATTGCGGTACAGCACGACCAACTCCCGTTTGGGTTCGCCCTCCGCCATTTTTGCTATGTAGCTGTATTGCGCCGCCCGGCTTGCAAGCCCTACCATCCGCACTGGCGCGCCGGAAGGCCGAGAGGCACGCATATGCTTCTCGTGCCGCATGGTATTTCGGGCGATGAACCTGTCCGCCGCCGAGACAATCTCCGGCGTGGAACGGAAGTTCTCCTCCAGAAGCAGGACGGTGCTGTTTGGATAATCCCCCTCAAAGCGCATCAGCGCGTCCGGGTATGCCGCGCGGAAGCCGTAGATGCTCTGATCCTCATCGCCCACCATAAAGAGGTTACCGTCCTCGCCCGCCAGCAGGTGGATGATCATGTGCTGTATCTTGGATGTATCCTGCGCCTCATCCACGCAAAGGTACAGGTATCTCAACCGATAGGAATCCAGGATGTCCGGGCGAGACTTGAGGATGTTGTAGGCGTAGCTCAGTTGGTCGTCGTAGTCCATCAGGCGACGGCGCTTCATTTCGCCGATGTACTCATCGTATATGGGGCCGATGTCCGCGCCGCTCAGATCAAGCGCGTCTATTTCCTGACGGGTAAGGCGCATATTCTTGATGTATGTGATCTGCTTCTGAAGCTCCTTCACCTCGCCGTCAACGGGATAGTCGGCGCGCAACTTCCGGTAGATCTCGATGAGCAGCTTAGCGTTGTTGTCCAGCAGATTGAAGCCGTCTCCATCCTTATCCCTAACATAGCCGTTGATGATGGAGGCGCACACGCCGTTTATCGTGCGGAATTGGAGCCTTGCGGCATATTCATCGCCGAACATGGCGGCAAACCGATTTTTCATATCCTCGGCCGCCGAGACGGTATAGGTCATGGTGAGGATGCTCTCTGGGACCACGCCCACGCAGTACAGCATATATCCCAGCCGCGCCACCAGCGCGGTTGTTTTTCCGCTTCCGGGCACGGCAAGCAGCAGCACCGCGCCTTGGGTGTGCAGCACCGCCTGCGCCTGCTGCTCGTTGAGTGAGATATTAAACTGTTTACAGAATTCTTCGTAATTCACGTTATTCCCTCGCCGGTTGGATTTCTCTTGCACGGAGCACCCGGTTCATGTCCGCCAGAACACGTTTCTTGTCGCCGCTCCATTTTGGCGCGATCAGCTCCCGCTTTGCACCATCGCCGGTGAGACGATGGATCACCACATTTTCCGGCAACAGCTCCAATGCGTCGGCCACCAACTGGTAATAATCGTCCGGTTCCAACGTCCGGAACTCGCCCCGACGGTAGCTCTCTGCCAGCGTCGTCCCCTCAAGGACATGGAGCAGCTGGAGCTTGATTCCATCCGTAAACTGCCCGGCGTATTTGACGGTCTCCAGCATATTCGCCCGACTTTCCGCCGGCAGGCCGAGACTGACATGGGTGATCCGATGGACGCTCAGCGCCGCCAAGTCCGCCATTGCCTTTTCATAGACCGAGAGCGGATAGCCGCGGTTGATGCGTTTTGCCGTTTCCTCGTTTGAGGTCTGCAAACCCAGCTCCACCCAGAGGGGCTTTTTCGCCGCCAGCCGTTCCAGCATTGCCAACGCGTCTTTTCTAAGACAGTCCGGCCTTGTGGCGATAGACAGCCCTACAACGTCCGGATGCTCCGCTGCTTCGGTGTAAATGCGCGCAAGACGCACAAGGTCGCCATAGGTGCCGGTGTAGCTTTGAAAGTACGCGATGTACTTGAGCCCCTCGCCTTTAGTGCCGAGTATCCGCTTCGCTTCCTCGATCTGCCGCGAAACCGGAAGCACAGCCGACGCGGCGAAATCCCCGGAGCCGCCCGCCGAGCAGAACACGCAGCCGCCCACGCCCACCATGCCGTCCCGGTTGGGGCAGCCAGTCGCGGCGGACAGCGCTAACTTATAGACTTTGCCGCCAAACAGCCGGCGGCAATAGACGTTTGCGGTGAGGTATGTGTGCGACATAGATGGCCTCCGGGGATTTTAACGGTAATCGGTATAAACATTGCACTAAACCGCCTTCGGCGGTGGTATTGACAGGGATTTCGACTGCTGATAAAATAGCGACACAACATAAACAACGTTGCCTCTAAAGAAAAACGGCTGGAACGATACCAGTGGAGGTTTATTTGTTGCGCCCAAAAGTATATTTTCTCTATTTCCTACACGCTGAAAGCCTTGATGTATAAGGCTTTGGAGAATGCTATGCGTATTGTAAATTGTTTAAGAGAAATCATACTTTCCCCATAGCTGCAGCAAACCGGCCGCGGTTTCGTGCTATGGAATTATCCAAACATGGGCGACGCAGTTCCTGCTGTGTCGTTCTTTTTTGCGCCCATGTTCGGATAATTCTCTACTCATAATGCGCAGTTGATCGCAATTAATTACATATAAAGTTGACCTTTTGCAACAATCTTAACATCTCCGGACACTTTCATTTCTCCTGTTGATGGATCAGAGAAAACGGTTATTTTACTAGGCCTCTTCACAAAACCGCCTTGATTTATCTCGATTGTTTCGGTCGCTTTATAGACACCTCGTTTAAACAGATAAGCCCCGGTCGGTCCGGCAGCACTACCGGTTGCCACATCTTCGACTGCGCCTAAATTGTCCCATGTGCGTCCCTCCATTTTGGCAACATCAAAAACATATACGAACTTTGCGTTAACTTCGCTTAACAGTTCTTCAAAATTATTAACACTGATTCTTGCTTGTGCCAAACCAGAAGATAATGGAACAATCAAATAAGATAACCCGGTTGAAATTACTTCCATGGGAAGCGTGGGATGGAGATTGTCGGTGGTTAGATTTAAAGCCTGTAAAATAATTGTTCCTTTTTCTCCCTCAACAGTT
The DNA here is from genome assembly GCA_034927465.1 of Lawsonibacter sp. Classification (GTDB taxonomy): domain Bacteria; phylum Bacillota; class Clostridia; order Oscillospirales; family Oscillospiraceae; genus Lawsonibacter. The sequence continues at coordinate 1,304 of JAYFPV010000143.1, read as the reverse complement.
CCCAAAAATTCAGGAATACCTTGATTCATTGTTGCTCTAAAATAATCATCAATTTTTATCGTTTCCAATTGTAGAGTTTTCCTATTTAACTCAAAAACTGCTGTTAAACTATTTTCTCCTGCATACAGTTTTTCATGAACAGTTGCCATAGCACCCAAGATTGGATGCCCTGCGAAATCCAATTCCTCTTCTACGGTAAATATCCTGGCTCTAAAACGTTTTTCCCCAATTTGCATCAGAAAAATAGTTTCAACTTGCTTAAACTCCTGCGCTATTTTCTGCATGGATTGAATATCCATTACATCTTCATGATAAATAACTGTTAAACCATTTCCTGACAAAATTTTTGCGCTAAATACGTCTGTATGATAGTAAATCATTCATTTTCTCCATTACAATTCTATTTATAAATAATCACTGTTTGACCGAACAACATATAATCTGGCTTATTGCTAAGACACCCTACGCTCATCGCCCGGTACTCGGGCTCGGAAAATTCTTTCTATCAGCAATTCTGGAAGTATCTCAAAACCAAAGCTCATTTAATTGACAACAATATTGCGGAAGAGTTGGAAACGCCAAAACAACCTAAACGCATTGTTAGATGCCTTACTCTAGAAGAGTCAGTTCGGCTACTGATAGAAGCCGGTTCCAGTTCTATACGAGATAACTGCATTATTATAATATTCTTAAATTGCGCTTTACGCCTGTCCGAATTGGCAGCATTAAACGTAGACCAAGTAAATACTGATGTGTTATCAATCATTGGCAAGGGAAATAAAGAACGCAAAATTAATATGACACCGGCTATGAAACAGGCATTGACTCAGTGGGTTCGCTATCGAAGTTCAATGGCGGTGGATACAGATGCTTTATTCATCTCTCGTAACCACAGACGTCTTACGCCGCGCGCTATTCAAAATGTTGTGAAAAAGCATATTCTTGCTGCAGGCATTAATCCAGATGGTTTATCTACACATAAGCTGCGCCATTCTGCAGCAACTCTTATGTACAAATACGGGCATGTAGACATCCGATCGCTGCAACAACTCCTTGGGCATGAAAGCATTGCCACAACCGAAATTTATACACACGTCAAAGGCTACTCCCGTAATTTTGCTTCCAAATAAACAAGGGGAAAGGCTGCTTTGAGCACCTTCCATGTCCGTACCAAAAAGCCGTTTTGACTGATGAAGTCAACATACTCCTCCGGTTTCCATTTGGAATAGGTTTCGAACCCAATCATCTTTAGAATAAAAGTGTTTAGTTTCCATGTTGAATCACTCAAGTGCCCGTGTGAAAAG
>JAYFPV010000066.1:0-3483 GCA_034927465.1 Lawsonibacter sp. | reverse complement strand
CCCGGACACCACAAACTGGGAAGCGTGGAAGGCCAGCCTGCCCGCCCCGGCAGATCCGGAACCAACGGCGGATGAAATCACCCTGAATCTTCTGGCCGAACACGAAGAGCGGCTTTGCATGTTGGAAATCATGACTGTAGAATAAAAAAATTCGTTTTAGCCTGGCAGAGCAGGTTGGAGGAATGAAACCGACGCGGGCAGCAAGAGGGTGTTCACCAAAGAGGAAGATGAAGAATAGAAAGGAAGTGAGGAAGACATGACGAGCGTATGGAATCTCTGCAAGCTGCTGATTCAGAAGGGACGCACCGACGGGCTGCGGGAGAAGATGGACGTGTATTTGGCCGCGGACCGGCTTACCACCGAAGAATATGCCGAGCTGAATGCGACGCTGAACAGCGCGGAGTAAATCCGCGAGACAATAGGAGAAACAAAGGAGATCATTCACATGACGGAGAGCATCCTCGTAGCCTTAATTACCGGGGGGCTGACACTCATCGGTGTTCTGATATCCAACAATGCCAAAACGGCAGTTTTGAACCAGAAGATCGAGGATCTGACCCGGGAGGTAAGAAAGCACAACAATTTTGCGGAACGAATTCCTGTAATTGATGAGCAGATCAAAGTCATCAACCACCGTTTGAACGATTTGGAGAAAGAGGGATAACCATGGACTTTGGAATAATCAGCGTTGGAGCGATCACGGTCATCTGCTACCTGGTGGCCCAGGTCGTCAAGGCGACCGCTCTGGATAACAAGTGGCTGCCCGTGCTGTGCGGCCTAATGGGCGGCATCCTGGGCGTGGTCGCCCTATACACCGGACTGCAGGATTTCCCGGCCACAGACCCTCTGACCGCTGCGGCCATTGGCGTCGTATCCGGGTTAGCGGCCACCGGTGCAAACCAGATTTGCAAGCAGATGACATCGTAGGCACGTGCTTTGAACAGTACCACAAGAGATATACCCGTTTAGAAAAAGAGAGGAGGAACAACAATGAACGCGATCACGCTTTATGAAATCTATGACACCACACACAAATATAACGCCCCTGACTTGATCTTTGGCCTGGCCATGTACAAGGCCGAGCACCCTGATGTTGTGTCTCATGTGGAAGATAAGGCCATTCGAGAATTTATGGGCAAGTATGGTCCAAACCTGGCCGCGGCATTCCCGGACCGGGAAATGTTTGCTGCCGCAGTGGCCGACGGAATAGCCGAAGAGGCCAGAACAGCGGAGCAGGTGAAAGCATGAACCTGCACACCTGCCTGCTGACAAACAACGACTGCTATCGGGTAGGAAAGACCATCGTGCCACGGGGCGTAATGATCCACTCCACCGGGGCCGACAATCCCAGACTAAGCCGCTATGTGGCGCCCAACGACGGCCTGCTGGGAGAGCCCGCTCTGCGCCACTGGAACCAGTCCGGGGTGGGTGCCTGCCCCCATGCCTTTCTTGGCAAGTTAGCCGACGGCAGCGTGGCTGTTTATCAGACCCTGCCCTGGACCATGCGGGGCTGGCACTGCGGCCGCAGCGGCAACGATACCCACATCTCGTTCGAGATTTGTGAGGACGGCTTGACGGACGATGCCTATTTTTCGGCAGTGTACCGCGAGGCGGTGGAACTGACGGCCTTTCTTTGCAAGACCTACGGGCTGAACCCGCTGGACGACGGCATTTTGTTGTGCCATGCCGAGGGGTATCAGCGGGGCATTGCCTCCAACCACGGAGATGTGATGCACTGGTTTCCAAAGCTGGGCAAAAGCATGGACGATTTTCGGGCCGATGTGGCCCAAGAACTGGAGGATAACATGGACGAGGCAAAAATCCGGGCCATTGTCCGGGAGGAGATGGAGACGGTGGAGACTGAGCGGGCAAAGCTGCCCGCCAGCGATTGGGCTAAGCCGCACATTCAGGAGGCGATTGATCACGGCCTTATGGTGAAGAACGCTGCAGGTACCATTGACCGGCCCCAGGCTGCCACTACCAGGCAGGAGCTGGCCACCGTGGCCAACGCAATTTACAAGGCGATTCAGACGTGAGGCAGAGCCCCCGCCGCCCGGAGCAATCCGGTCGGCGGGGGCCGTTTTTTATGGCGGGAGGAGGGGCATCCAAAATTTTGGGTAAAACCGTTTGGTTTGGAATGGATTTTTTGACTGGGATCGATTATAATTGCTACTTAGGATAGGATGGTCAAAATTTTATCCTATTTTAATGTTGCGTAAAATCTCTTTCAACCAGGTTGTGGTAGGATTTGCATAAGGTAAGAACCAACCGGACGAAAGGAGCCGCCTTTTATGGAAATCACATTGGAACAGGTGGAACGTCTGCGGGAAAAGGCCAATATCAGCTACGCCGCAGCGAAGGAAGCCCTGGAATACAGCGGGGGAAACCTGCTGGACGCTTTAATTTATTTGGAAGAGCAGGGGACAATTCCGCGTTTCGAGGGAGGCGGTTATTCGACCCGGAACGAGACTCCGCCCCCGGTGGAAGAGGTTTTGGTTGTCCAACAGGAGCAGGAGCAAAACCAAAAGGAGACCCGGCCAAACGGGGGTATTTTCCGCCGCATCCGATATCTGTTGCTGGACAATGAATTGGAAATTTGGCGGAAGGGCCGGCCGATCACCGCTCTGCCGGTACTGGTTTTGATTCTGCTGCTGGTGGTGGCGCCTTGGATCAGCATTCCGCTGCTGGTACTGGGTCTGTTTTTCGGGTTTCGATATCGCTTTTCTGGACCGGATCTGGAGCGGGACAGCATCAACAGCGTGATGGACAACGTGGCGGATACCGCTGCTGATCTGGGTCGCCAGGTGATGGATGAGCTGCGCAGCCAACACGACAAGCACAAGGGGAAAAACGACGATCGATGAGGTGAAGGGACATGGGAGAGCGTATCCTTCTGGTGGAGGACGAGGAAAAGCTGGCTCGTATGGTGGAGATGGAGCTGAAGTACGAGGGGTACCAGGTGGAAAAAGTGTTTGATGGCCGCAGCGGCCTGGAACGGGCCCAGTCGGGGGAATTTGATCTGGTGCTGCTGGATATCATGCTGCCCCAGTTGTCCGGCATGGAAGTGCTGCGCCGCCTGCGCAGAGAGAGCCAGGTTCCCGTTATCATGCTGACTGCCCGGGACAGCGTGATGGACAAGGTGTCCGGACTGGACTCCGGGGCGGACGATTACATCACGAAGCCCTTTGCCATCGAGGAACTGCTGGCCCGCATCCGAGCTGCCCTGCGGGGCAAAGGAGGGCTGGAAAGTCAGGTTCTTTCTGCCGGAGCGCTTTCCATGGACGTAGAGCGGCACCAGGTTACCGTTCAGGGCCGCGAGGTGGAGCTGACCAAGAAGGAATTTGATCTGTTGCGCCATCTGCTGGAAAACAAGGGCCGGGTACTGTCTCGGGAAGCCCTGCTGGACAGCGTCTGGGGCTTTGACTTTGTGGGCGAAACCAACTCTGTGGATGTGTATATCCGATTTTTGCGCAGCAAGATCGA
>JAYFPV010000355.1:0-2974 GCA_034927465.1 Lawsonibacter sp. | reverse complement strand
CAGCGCCTTAATTTTAATGACTGCCTCGCTGGGAGCGGCGTCATTGATCAGTCTGATGGCATCGGCAGTGGCCTGCTGCACCCGCACAATCGCCAAAGCCTCGGCCTCTGACTCCAAAATTTTTGCCTCCCTGGCGCCTTGGGCCCTGAGAATCGCTGACTGCTTTTCTCCTTCAGCCACCAAAATCTGAGCCTGCTTCTGGCCCTCGGCCTGGAGGATTGCCTGGCGGCGCTCACGCTCGGCCCGCATCTGCTTCTCCATCGACTCCTGGATGTCTCGGGGCGGCATGATGTTCTTCAACTCCACCCGGTTAACCTTGATGCCCCAGTTGTCGGTAGCCTCGTCCAGAATCACCCGCATCTTGGTGTTAATGTGGTCACGGCTGGTTAGAGACTGATCCAGCTCCAAATCGCCGATGATGTTTCGCAGAGTGGTGGCGGTCAGGTTCTCAATGGCGGACATGGGGTTCTCCACCCCGTAGGCGTACAGCTTTGGATCGGTAATCTGAAAATAAATCACCGTGTCAATCTGCATGGTGACATTGTCCTTGGTAATGACCGGCTGGGGCGGGAAGTCCACCACCTGTTCCTTTAGCGACACATTCTTTGCCACCCGCTCAAAAATCGGTACTTTGAAATGAAGACCTACACCCCACGAGGTGCGGAACGCACCCAGGCGCTCAATCACATAGGCCCTGGACTGCGGCACGATCTTCACGCAGGAACCCAATACCATCATGACCAGAAGGATGAGAATCACCCAAGGCAGAATCGTCAAAATAGCTTCCATATTTCCTCCTTTTCTCACAGAACAGTTTCAACTTACACGGTCTCTACAAACACTTTCACGCCCTCAATCCGCAGCACCTTTACCTCTGTACCGACGGAAATCACCACGTCATGTTCGCTGCGGGCCGACCACACCTGGCCGGAAACGTTCACCTGGCCTTTGCCCGCCACGTTGTCAACGGCTTCCGTGACCACAGCGGTCTTCCCGATGACCCGATCGGCGTTGGTCGGCGCATGGCTGGTTTTCAGAAAGCGAGAGGCCAGTGGCCGGACCAGAGCCAGAGACAGGCCAGATAACACAAAAAATACCACAATCTGAAGCCAAATCTCACCGCCCAGCACGGTCGTAATCAACCCGCCCAGGGCGCCCACCGCAAACCAGATGAAGGTCAGCCCCACTGTAACTGCCTCTCCCATCATCAGCACGATTAAGGCAATGAGCCAAATTGCGCTTGGAAGCATAGCTACTCCTTTCTTCTTGGCCGCTTGTTCGGGCCCAGAATTGTTCTGCTTTCAGGATACCATAGTTTTTCCAAAAATACTACAGCAAGATTACTTCGAAGAATTAAAACTTTCTGAAAATGTCGCCAACCCAAACAATATGACGGCATTCTGTTCGGGCTTCTCTCATCGCTCCTATCCGCATCGTTGGGGCTACGTCGCGGCAAAGGTCCACTCAGTCCGGCTGACAGGCCCCAGTCAAAAAGAACGCCCGGAACTTTCGTTCCGGGCGTTCCAAGCTGTCTTTTTAATACATTCCGCCCATATCCGGCGCGGCAGGTGCAGCCGCTGCGGGGGGCTGGGGCTTGTCGGCGACCAGAGACTCGGTAGTCAGCAGGACCGCCGCAATGGAAGCGGCATTCTCCAGCGCAGAGCGGGTCACCTTGGTAGGATCCACAATGCCGGCGGAGATCATGTCGCAATAGACCTCATTATAGGCATCAAAGCCATAGCCAACCTTGCGGGCGTTCCTGACCTTCTCCAGTACCACAGAACCGTCAATGCCGGCATTGCAGGCAATCTGTTTCATGGGCTCGGTCAAAGCCTTAGCCACGATGCGTACGCCGGTCTTCTCATCGCCGTCTACTTTGGAGATCAGTTTCTCCACAGCAGGAATGGCGTTGATATAAGCGGCTCCGCCGCCGGCGACGATGCCCTCTTCCACCGCAGCGCGGGTGGCGTTTAGAGCATCCTCCATACGCAGCTTCTTTTCCTTCATCTCCACCTCTGTGGCGGCGCCAACCTTGATGACGGCCACACCACCGGACAGCTTGGCCAGGCGCTCCTGAAGCTTCTCCCGATCATAGTCAGAGGTAGTTACTTCAATTTGGTTCTTGATCTGGCCGACGCGTGCTTTAATTTCAGCAGAGTTGCCCGCGCCATCCACAATGGTCGTATTTTCCTTGGTAACCTTGATCTGGCGAGCCTGGCCCAGCTGGTTCAGCTGAGCTTCCTTCAGCTCCAGACCCACGTCGGAAGAAATGACCTGACCGCCGGTCAGAGTGGCAATGTCCTGCAGCATCTCCTTGCGGCGGTCACCAAAGCCGGGGGCTTTGACGCACACCACGTTCAGGGTGCCACGCAGCCGGTTGACAATCAGGGTGGACAGCGCGTCGCCCTCCACGTCCTCAGCAATGACCAGCAGCTTCTTGCCGGACTGAACCACCTGCTCCAGCAGGGGCAGCATTTCCTGAATGGAAGCGATCTTCTTATCGGTAATGAGGATGACGGCGTCATCCAAAACGGCCTCCATCTTCTCGGTGTCGGTGACCATATAGGGGGTAATATAGCCCCGGTCGAACTGCATGCCCTCGACAACCTCGGAATAGGTCTCCGCCGTCTTGGATTCCTCCACGGTGATGACGCCATCATGGCCGACCTTCTCCATGGCCTCGGCAATCAGCTTTCCGATGGTCTCGTCGCTGGAGGACACTGCGCCTACCCGGGCGATGTCCGCACTTCCGTTGACCTTATGGCTGTTGGCCTTAATCGCCTCAATCGCCACCTCGGTAGCCTTGGAAATGCCCTTCTTCATCACCATGGGGTTTGCTCCGGCGGCCAAGTTTTTTAGTCCCTCGCGGATGATGGCCTGGGCCAGCAAGGTGGCGGTGGTGGTGCCATCGCCAGCCACATCGTTGGTCTTGGTGGAGACTTCCTTCACCAGCTGGGCACCCATATTTTCAAAG
>JAYFPV010000078.1:0-1528 GCA_034927465.1 Lawsonibacter sp. | reverse complement strand
CGGAAAAGGAATAACGGTATTGTGTGTTGCGAAAGGGGGCAACAATATGGCAACAGAAACAGCCGCGATTTATTGCCGGCTCAGCCAGGATGACGGCAGCGTAGGTGAATCGGGCAGTATTCAGACACAGAAAACACTGCTCACACAATATTGCAGCGACCACCACATTGCCATTGGCGGATATTATTGCGACGACGGTTGGTCAGGCACAAACTTCGACCGCCCGGGCTTCAAACGGATGCTGGATGACATTGAGTCAAGAAACATCAACATGGTGATCGTAAAAGACCTATCACGCTTTGGCCGTGAGTACGCGCAAATGGGGATGTACATTGAACACTATTTTGAGGAAAAAGGCGTGCGTTTTATTTCGGTGGCAGAGAACATCGACTCAAAAAACGGCATTGATAATCTTGTCCTGCCATTCACCAACGTCATTAATTCCTTCTATGCGCGGCAGGTATCCAGCAAAACAAAGGCGGCACACCGGGCGCGGGCGAAAGCCGGAATGTTTATCGGCAGCCGCGCACCGTTTGGATATCGCAAAGATCCTGACGACCGGCACAAACTGATCGTTGATCCGCCTGCCGCAGACGTTGTGCGGGAGATCTTCCAAATGTTTGCCGATGGCATCGGCTATGTGCGGATGACAAAAATCCTGCGGGAGCGCAGTATTCTGAACCCTCAGGCGTATTTCAATGAGAACAATCCGGATTACTACAAGAACAGTGATTACTGGCGAAAGCCTTTCGACTGGCATGCCACCTCCATCCGCGCGATCCTCAACAACCGCGTTTATCTGGGTCAAACGGTATTTGGGCGGACAAAAACCAAAGGCTTTTTTGATAAGACACGGATTGCCGCCCCGGAGGAGGAATGGGTGATCACCGAAGACACTCACGAGCCGATCATCACGCGGGAGCTATGGGACACGGTACATCAGATGATGCACGCAAAGCGGCGGGAAAATTTAAGCGGCGAAGTGCAGCCCTTCGCGGGACTGGTCAAGTGTGCTGACTGCGGCTCCTCCCTGAATGTGAGCTACGACGCGAAAAAGGGACGATATACCGGCTTCTCCTGCTGGGTTTACAAGAACTACGGGAAACAGCGCTGTACCTCCCATGCCATTGGCTGGGTGACCCTCAACCGCCTGGTGTTGGATGACATCCGGCGCAACGCTTCCGCCGCAAAGCTCGCCACGCAGAAATACATGGATATGCTCATCGCCGCCAGAACGGATAAGAAGAAGCAGGAAACCGAGCGCTGCAAACGCGAGCTCAAGGCTGTGGACAAGCGGGTCGGTGAATTGTCAAAAATACTTACGAAGCTCTATGAGGATGCGGCGTTGGAGCGCATCAGCGAGGAACGGTATCAGGCGATGGCCCCCGGCTACGAACGGGAGCAGGAATTACTAAAGGGCCAGCGGGAAAAGCTGGTAGCCGAGATTACACGCTGCGAAAAGATTTACGACGACATTGAAAAATTTCTGCCGCTTATCTGGAAATACACCGATATCACGGAACTGGAT
>JAYFPV010000362.1:0-2459 GCA_034927465.1 Lawsonibacter sp. | reverse complement strand
GTCACCGAGGCGGTCATCACTGTCCCCGCCTACTTCACGGATGCCCAGCGTCAGGCGACCAAAGACGCCGGCCGGATTGCCGGTCTGGACGTGAAGCGTATCATCAACGAGCCCACCGCTGCCGCGTTGGCTTACGGTGTGGATAAGGAAACCGCCCAGAAGGTGATGGTCTATGACCTGGGCGGCGGCACATTCGACGTGTCCATCCTGGACATCGACGACGGTGTCATTGAAGTGCTGGCCACTGCCGGCAACAACCGCCTGGGCGGCGACGATTTTGACAAGTGTGTGATGGACTGGATGGCCGCGGAGTTCAAAAAGACCGAAGGCGTGGATCTCACCGGCGACAAGGTTGCCATGCAGCGCCTGAAGGAGGGGGCCGAGAAGGCCAAGATTGAGCTGTCCGGTGTTACCTCCACCAGTATTAATCTGCCCTATATCACCGCCGACGCCACCGGACCCAAGCACTTGGATCTGACCCTGACCCGGGCTAAGTTTGACCAGCTTACCGCCCATCTGGTCGAGGCCACTGCCGGCCCCGTGAAGCAGGCCATGTCCGACTCTGGCCTGTCCGGTAACCAGCTGGCCAAGGTATTGATGGTGGGCGGGTCCAGCCGGATTCCCGCCGTTCAGGATATGGTCAAGAAGCTCACCGGCAAGGAAGGCTTCAAGGGCATTAACCCAGACGAGTGTGTGGCCATGGGCGCCGCGCTTCAGGGCGGCGTGTTCACTGGCGACGTCAAAGATCTGCTGCTGCTGGACGTCACTCCGCTGTCCCTGGGCATTGAGACCATGGGCGGCGTGATGACCAAGCTGATCGAGCGCAACACCACTATCCCTGTGAAGAAGAGCCAGACCTTTACCACTGCCGCCGACAACCAGACCTCCGTCGAGGTCCACGTGCTCCAAGGTGAGCGGGAGATGGCCCAGTACAACAAGACCCTGGGTCGCTTCCATCTGGACGGTATCGCAACTGCCCGCCGTGGGGTGCCTCAGATTGAAGTTACCTTCGACATCGACGCCAACGGCATCGTGAATGTGTCCGCCAAGGATATGGGTACCGGCAAGGAGCAGCACATCGCCATTACCTCCTCCACCAATATGTCTAAGGACGACATTGAGAAGGCGGTGAAGGAAGCCGAGCAGTTTGCATCTGAGGACGCAAAGCGGAAGGAAGAGGTGGACGTCCGCAACCAGGGCGACCAGATGGTCTACCAGACCGAGAAGACTTTGGAGGAAATGGGCGACAAAATTTCCGCCGCTGACAAGGCCGGCGTGGAGTCTGCCTTGGGCAAGCTGAAGGAGACGCTGAAGGGTTCCGATACCCAGGCAATCAAGAACGCCACCGAAGAGCTGACCAAAGCATTCTACGCCGTCAGCGAAAAGCTGTATAGTCAGCAGGGCGGTCAGGCTGGCCCGGGCCCCGACATGGGAGGCGCCAACTTTGGCGGCGGAGCCCAGGGCGGCAGCGGCACTGGGCCCGACGTGGTGGATGCCGACTACGAGGTTGTGGACGACGACAAGAAATAAGCGCCGAGCCGCCGAGAGCAACGGGCTAAGACGGGAGCGGAGCCGGGAGCCCAAGAAGGCCCGAAGGGCCGGATGGGTCACGGCAAAGTCGTACGGCTTAGATCCGCGTCGTGAGCAGGAGAGGCGTGAGAAACAAGCGCCGAGCCGCCGCGAACAGCAACCGATTCATATGAATACGCCACTTCGGTGGGGCGGGAGAATTTCTTCCGTCCCACCCGGGGCGTTCGGGCGGGCGCACTATGTGCGCCCCTACCTACCACGGGGAGCGCAGCGTAGGGGCACACGATGTGGGCCCGCCGTTCCATTCCCTCCATTTATAGAGGTGATCGCATATGCCAGAACAGAAACGAGATTATTATGAAGTCCTTGGCGTCAGCAAAGGTGCCACGGACGAGGAGATCAAAAAGGCCTACCGCAAGCTGGCCAAACAATACCATCCGGACATGAATCCAGACGACAAGGCCTCTGAGACCCGATTTAAGGAAGTCAACGAGGCTTATGAGATGCTGTCCGACAAGGAAAAACGGGCAAAGTATGACCAGTTCGGCCACGCGGGAGTCGATCCTAATTTTGGGTCAGGCGGCTTCGGCGGCGGCTTCGACATGGGAGATATTGACCTGGGAGACATCTTCGGAAGCTTTTTCGGCGGCGGCTTTGGTGCGCAGCAGCAGCGGGCCAATGCCACCCAGCGTGGGGAGAGTCTGCGGGCAGCATTGACCATTACATTTGAAGAAGCCGCCTTCGGGTGCGAAAAGGAGATTGAGCTTACCCGGACGGAAACGTGTGAGGAATGCCATGGGTCCGGTGCCCAGCCCGGCACCACTGCCGAAACTTGCCCCGACTGCCGGGGTGCCGGCGTTGTCCGCATCCAGCGGGGCGGGGGCAGCTTTGCCTTCTCCACCAGCGCGCCCTGCGCCCGGTGCCGGGGC
>JAYFPV010000189.1:0-2001 GCA_034927465.1 Lawsonibacter sp. | reverse complement strand
GGAGAGGTCACAATGCAGATGGCAACGCTCCACGCAGATACGCCCTTTGACATAATCGGTCAGGGGCAGACTGTCCAAATCAATGGAGCAGACACCGGTATATAAACAATCCAGCGTTTCAATCAGTTCTTTATCTTCTTCACGCCCATTATTCACAATGGAGGAACGTTAATTTCGCACCCGGTCATCACAGGCATAGTGAGATTTCCCCTTACGCACTACAAAGGATAAAGGGTTTTCAATAATACGATGTTCCATTAAGACATTGGAAATCTGCGGAATATATTCTTCGGTCAATGCTTTTTGCAGGGCAATGGTGGAAGTGGAAATAATCGTCGGCTGACTGCTCCCGTGGAACAAGCGGTAGATTGTCGCTGCCAAAATGTAGGCGTGTGTCTTTCCCGTGCCTACCTCTGCCTCGCACAGCGCTACTTTGGTTTCTTCCATAGCATCAAACATTGACAGGGCAAGCGAAAGCTGATTTTCCCGAAAGATCATACCATGCTTTGGCAGAATATCAGTAAAAATATAGGTCAGAAGCTCGCGCGCACGGTTATGCTTATCTGCGTGTTCCGGTTCTTCCACCTCAGATACCTGTGCCAGCATTTTTTCAATGGCTTTCTGGTAGCCGGAAGACGACAAGGGCTTCTGGCGGGAAAATAGTCTTTTCGCTTTTAATGTGGTCAGGTCTACCATACGGTAGCTGTATGTTTTGCCGGTGTAAAGCTCTAGCAGGACGCAATTCTTGGTGGTCAGTACCACCTTTTCGTCCGGTCGGAACAAACCGGCTTCATAAATCTTATTTTGAATGTCTGCCATGCAGACTTTTTTCTCATTCATAGCTTTTATGCCTCCTTTGAATCAGAAAGGAGCGACACAAGAATGCGGCGGAAGCAGGAACGGTTTTGAAAGTCTGTTGACTGATATACCTGTTCCGCCGCATGGTTTCTATCGCTCCGATAGATCATGATAGATTGGTTTTATCAAAGCAAAGGTGTGATGAGCGCTCCGTGCGGTTGCCACGGAATCCATAAAAGCCGCCCCTCATTCTCTCTCAAATGAGGGTGATGCATTTTCCCGGTCATCCTGCCGGGCTGTTCAATGCGGTGAAGCGTTCAAAACAGAAGTATCATAATCACCGGCAAGGATCATCGCAATCCGCTCCACCACGGAGCGTAACAACCGCAGACATTCTCGCTCGGAGGGTGCTGCCCTCGTCTTCGCGTGTCCCGTTATGTCGCTTCTCTTGCCGGTAATGTACCCATCACACCCATATTCTGTTTTCAATGTTCAGGTGAAAGGAAGCTCAGAAATTTTCCTTTCAACCAATGTCAAAAAAACAGGGGGGTGATGAGTTATTTATAGAAAAATTTTTTTAATTTTTTTGAAGCCCAATACAAGCTGTCCCATACCGCCCGATAATCGACCTCATCTAGGGCGGCAATCTGGCGAATGGATAGCCCTTGAAATAAATGCAACAGGAACCGCCGCCGCTGAATTTCTGTTAATCCACCGCTGTCAAGAAGCTGTCTGGCGGCTTCTATGGCCTTTTCAGTATCTTTTTTATGTATCAGCTCCGTGTCAAGGGAAACAGTAGCAAGCGCCTCTGTATCCTCTAAGCCATTGATACTGACATCCAAACGGCTTGTCCGATTTTCGTCTATGACTTGCTGATGAGAGATTTCATCCGACAGGGCTTTCAGTTCCAGAAAGTCCTCTGCGGTTTTGCCGGGATTCTCCGCAAGGTAGTCCTCCAATGTAATTTCCACGATACGGTCGGCAAAGCGGTACACAATGCCCTCGCTGAACTTATTCAGTGCATAATCACTGTCTTTATAATTCTTCATATTCCTTTCCTCCGATCTGTTTTGCTAAAAATGCGAAACAAATCGGAGGGAGGATCACGGCAGTGAAAAGCCGAAAAATGTCGTATCAAAAGGAACTTTGTCAAATATAAAAAGACAGCACTTTGCCTATAAAAGCACAATGCTGTCTTTTTAT
>JAYFPV010000279.1:0-7532 GCA_034927465.1 Lawsonibacter sp. | reverse complement strand
GAGGGCACGCCTTCGCCAGTTCCCCGGCATCGATCGACTGCCTTCCCGAAATAGATGGGCCACACCCGCTCGGTCCTCTCTTCCTTCAGCGCGTTTGCCATCTCGTCTGCGTGAGCCTTATAGTTCAGCCCCATACAGACCACATCCCGAACCGGATGGAGGATGGGGGCGGTCAGACGCACATCGGAAAGGTCAATCCGTTCCGCTGTTTGTTCCGCTGCCGCCGCCATAGCACACAGTTCCGCCCTGTCAATTTTCCGAATCAAATCGTTCATGTTTTCAAAGGAAAAGCCAAGCGCTGAAGTGGGAACCACATGCCGCTCTTCCGTGCTCAGCACCGCCAAGATTTCTTTTCCCTGATAGATGCAGGTTAAGAGTTTCAAATCTATACACCTCATTTCTATTCAAATCATTTTTCGCTCGGAATCGTCAGTTTCGTCAAAACCCCGGTCCAATCTTTTTTTATATTAAGTAATTCTTTTGCTTCCTTCAACACGTACGCACATTTTAGGTGTTTCAAACAGAAACACTTTCTGTGGCCAAGTACTTGTTTTTTGAACACCTGACTGCTATAATCGTTTTGTGTTTTGTTGCATTTTCGCAAGAGGCAGAGCGCAGTTCTTTGTCAATTTTGGTTTCTTTCCGTGCCAAGTCAACCAAAAAGGAGCGAAATATTTATGAAAAAGTTGCGTCTTTTATGTATTCCTCCATACGAGGGGATGTACAATTTGATGACCAACATTGCTGCCCAGCGCAGCGACGTGGAACTGATCATCCATATGGGCAATCTGGAAGATGGATTGCAGGCGGTTTTGGAAAATCGAGACAATAACATTGATGCTGTTATCTCTCGGGGCGGCACTGCTGAGACCATCCGAGCCCATTGTGGTGACATCCCCGCCTGCGACATTATCCCCTCTGTCTACGACGTGCTGCGCACCATCCGTTTGGCCCAGAGTATGTCGGAGAAGCTGGCGGTGGTCGGTTTTCCAAGTATCACCAAGCCGGCGGACATGCTCCGGGATATTATGCAGTATGATTTCAAAGTTCGGACCATCCACAGCTCCACAGAATGTGAGGCCTGCCTGCAGTCCCTGCGGAGTGAAGGCATCCAGGTCATTGCAGGAGACATGATTTCAGTTACCTGCGCTCAGCGACTTGGCATGCACGGGCTATTAATTGTATCTGGAATTGAGAGTGTGGAGGCCACCATTGACAGTGCCGTGGAGATGCACCGTTACTATTCCGCTATCCGTAAACGGGCCGCATTGTTTTCCGATTTGCTGAACAGTAATGAATCGGACCTCATCATTTACAACTCTGATGGACAGGAATATTTTTCCACAATTTCCTCCCTGTCCCAGGATCTTCAGCTTTTGCTGCAACAGAAAATTTCCAATGTTATCGCCCAAGGAAGCGTAAAAATTGTGCGGCATGTGGACGGTTCCATTCTCTCGATTAAGGGCCGGCTGCTCCAGTCTGGCGGAGAGGATTACTGCGTTTACACCCTATCAAGTCTATCCAATGTGGCCATGTTCGACAAATATATGATACACTGCCTCTCTGCGGACAACGACCTGCCCGACTGCTATCCTTTGGAGTATTATTTGGGTAACAGCGAGGAAATCGTTTCTATTCACAATGCTTGCGACCGCTATGCCTCTATGTCCAATTCGATCATTATCCTCGGCGATCGTGGTACCGGAAAGGACCGATTTGCCCATTACATTTACTCTCGCAGCCGTCTCAAGCATAGTTCCTTCGTGGTCATCGACGTTGGTCTGCTGGATGACAAAGGTTGGGATTTTTTGTTACAAAGCGACAACTCTCCTTTGACGGATTCCGGTCTATCCATCTATTTCAAGCGGATTAACACGGCTACTCCCGCCCAACAGCAGCAATTTTTAATATATTTAAAAAATTCCTGCGCAGCCCAGGCCAACCGTTTATTTTTCTCCTACACCGTAGCGCATGGCGGTGAGCCGCAAGGCGAGCTATATCTCTATCTGACGGAAACCATGCGTTGTCTGCGCCTCCATCTCCCTACCCTCGCGCAGCGCCGTACCGATATTCCAACCCTGGTTGGATTGTATATTAACGCGATCAATGTTCAGCACGGCACTCGGGTCGTCGGACTGACTCACGATGCCATGCTGGCCCTGCAAACCTACAACTGGACCCGAAATGTTGACCAATTGGTACAAACCGTGCGGGATTTGGTAATTAACGCCAGAACTTCGTACATTTCTGAAGATCAGGTCCAGATGCTGCTGGCACAGGACAAGCAAAAGCCCACGGCTCCGCTAGCCAATAGTATAGACTTGGATCGTCCTCTGGATCAAATCATTCGAGATGTGGTGCTTCGCGTGTATGAATCAGAGAATTTGAACCAGACACACACTGCCAGGCGTCTTGGAATCAGCCGCAGTACGCTGTGGCGCATGATGAAGTAGACTGTTTTATTCTGCAACAGTTCCTGTGAAAAATGTTCATTTTCTCCACTTCAAGCCATGAAATTACGGTTGAATTGTACCGGTTCTTTTGTTAGTTTGAATAAAGACAAACGTACCGTGCGGCAAAGTGAACGCCGCGTGAATTGGAGGAAATAATGGCAAATCAGTCTTTTGACCCCACAAAAATTCCAGAGCGCAGACACACCAATAGTGTGAAGTGGGACACTATGATCGGGCGTTACGGCCGGGACGATCTCTTGCCTCTATGGGTTGCAGATATGGATTTCCCCTCTCCCCCCTGCATCATCGAGGCGCTGCGCAAAGCCGTGGATTTTGGTGTGTTTGGTTATTTTTCTCCGCCTTCTTCCTATCCGGATGCTTTTTTAAACTGGGAGCAAACCAGACACGGCGTCACGCTCGAACGGGATTGGCTGCGGTTCACTCCCGGCGTGGTCACCGGCATTTATTGGGCCATCAGTGCCTTAACAGCCCCAGGCGACGCAGTGGCCATCCTGACCCCCTGCTATTATCCCTTTATGGACGCAGTCACGGACACCGGTCGCCAACTGATTTGCAGTAACTTGGTTCACGCTGAACAGGGTTATACTGTAGATCTTGCGGACCTTGAGAATAAAGTCCGCACCCAGCAGGTAAAGATGCTGTTGCTGTGCTCTCCCCACAATCCCGTAGGCCATGTTTGGAAAGAGACGGAACTGCTCGGGCTGCTGGAGCTCTGCGCCCGCTATGACGTTTTGGTGGTCAGCGACGAGATTCACCAAGACATCGTGTTTAATGGCTGCACGCACCTGTCCGCTCTGAGATATCCGCGCTATTTCAACCGGATCATCACGCTGACCTCTGCTTCCAAGACCTTCAACATCGCCGGGCTGCAGAATTCGTTTGCTGTTATTCCAAATGAGGCTCTCCGAACCAGCTTTGATGCCTATGTAAAGACGCTCCGTGTTAAAAAAGGTGTTTCTATGGGCTATCTCGCCGCAGAGGCCGGCTATGCGGGCGGTGCTGTCTGGCTGGATGAGGTGCTGGAATATCTTCGTGGCAACTATGACCTGCTGAAGCAGGAACTGATGGACGCTCTTCCCTGCATCCACATTGACCCGTTGGAGAGCACCTATATGATCTGGCTGGATCTGTCTGCCTATGTGGCCGCGGACCAGTTGGTGCGTGTAGTCCAAGATCAGGCAAAATTGGCGATAGACTTCGGCTTCTGGTTTTGGCCAAAGGATCAGGTGCCCCCTGACGATGCACATATCCGCATCAACATTGCCACCTCCCGAGCCAATGTAAAGGTAGCTGCAGAACGCCTCATTGCCGCCATCCAGTGCCAGTCCGGCAAGTAATGCCAGGAACAGCTCTACATACTACAACCTATACGCATCCAAGCAAACGCCGCGCTAACGATTTGTCAGCGCGGCGTTTTATGCTGTCTGTATTGGATTGTTACCGTCGCCTTCGGCGGGCTCCAGCCCCGATACAAACGAGCTGCTCAAACGGGACAGCTTCCCGGGCCTAAAATTACAAGGCGTCTGGAATCCGAAACAGCGAAGGCCCGTTTTATTAATTTCAGCTCGTTTCCTGTGACTTCCGCGTAACCGGAAGCGTCCCATTTCCTGTGGTCATGCCCATTACGGGTTGCACCCGTTTTCTGTGATTTCGGTTGCCTTAGCTTTTATAACATTTCTGAGCCAAACGTAATTCATAGAATTGCCGGACCCACTCCGGGTATTGTAGGTACACCTCGTCGGCCGCGATTTTGGAAAGTGTCCTTTGGCCCACGCGCTTGTCCATGATGGCCAGCATTTTTATGATGTAATTTTCAGACTCCAGCGCATCTCGGATGGCCAAACTGCGAAATTGCAGCGCGGCATTCAAAAAATCCATCTCACAGTAGGTACAGTCGGCGTCCCATTTTGGCTTCAGCAGTACAGTGGCGTCCTCATAGGATGGGCCCGTACCCCTGTCATATGTTTCGGCAAGGTCGCTGTCCTGCCGGTACATTTCAATCCACGAGAAGCAAACAAGCTCTTTCCCGTCCAGTAAAATAGCCGCCCGTCCATAGGCGTTGTGAACCTCATGATATCGCGTGAGAAAATAACGAATTTTGTCCTTCAGAGAATCACACAGGGTCTCATGCAATTGCTTGTTCAGCCCCGCCCAGGATTTGTAGTGTTCCATTTAAAACTCCTTCATGAATGCTTTCTCGTTCCCATTCCGCCAGGCACGCGCATGAAACCAATGCTTGCCCGCTTCCATGACGATCCCGCTTGTACCGTTTCCGGCACCAAGCTTTGGCAAGATAACCTCAAAAGCACCTAGTATCTATCGGCATGGGCTATTTCCACAAATGATTTGCCTCTTTCATTGATCTGACTTTACTGGAGCGGCAATTAACCCTTGTCGCTGGACCCCCGCTAAAAATTGTCGAAACTCCCTAATTTCAAAAAGATTCGTTTTTATAGGGCCCGAAGCGCTGCCTGGCGGGCGTGAATCTGTGTCGTATCGAATACGGGTAGTGCCGTATCCGCCTGGCTGATCAGCAGCCCGATTTCCGTGCAACCTAAAATAACTCCCTCCGCGCCCCGCGCGGCCAGCTTGTCTATGATCTTCAGATAATCCTGTTTGGATGCAGGCAGGATTTTTCCCAGACAAAGCTCGTTATAAATGACACGGTTGACCGTCTCCACGTCGTCTGCATCCGGGATCAGCACGTCGATGCCCGCCTCCACCAGCTTCTCCCTATAAAAGTCCTGCGTCATGGTGTACTTGGTTCCCAGCAGTGCCACGCGGCGGATGTTTTGTTTCTTCAGTTCCGCCGCCGTGGCTTCGGCAATATGCAGGATTGGGATGTGGACATGCACTGCCATCTGTGGGGCGACCTTATGCATGGTGTTGGTGCATATGACGATGAAGTCCGCGCCAGCCTTTTCCAGATTTTCGGCCACCCTCGCCAGCACTTCGGCGCTCTTATCCCATTCGCTGGAGGCCTGATAAGCCTCAATTTCGGCAAAATCCACGCTGTACAGCAGAATTTTCGCCGAGTGAAATCCGCCCAGCTGCGCTTTAACTGTTTCGTTGATGATTTGATAATAAGTAACGGTGCTCTCCCAGCTCATACCGCCAATGAGTCCAATTGTTTTCATTCTATTTTCCTCCGTTTATATGATAATACCCTCGCAGTGGTCAATGATCCGCGCTGCCCACCCTGTGAAGGTCTTGGATCGCAGCTGAAATTCACTGTTATTCCTGGCTTCAAGATCATCATAGCCTGCCTGCAGCGCCGCGTGAAGCTCCGCCGCAGTCATATTGTCCGCATTGATGGCAGCAGGAGCTTTGGGCAAAGATATAGCAAACGGAATGCCTCCGGTCAGGCTGATCTGACGCAGATACATATCTATCGCGGTTGCCATGGGTATGCCAAGCTGCTTTAACACGTCTTCCGCTTACTCTTTTATTGCGGGATTGACCCGCAAGTTCAAAGCCGTACTTTTTTCCATGTGATCAGCTCCTCAAGGCTATTGTAACGTCTATTGCGTTACATGACAAGAAGTTCTTTCAAGCGTTTCCGCAAATAATTCTCACTTGCCAAACGAACTGGATTCCGCAACTGCATTTCGCCTCCCTCGGCATTGAGTGTTTGCGCTTATTGTTTCATGACGATGAAGTAAGCTCCATACGATTCTCGGCTTTGCGGGCGCGTTGCAAAACAGCCATGCTGAAAAAATACGCAAAAAATGCGTCTTGATTAGGCCTTGGAAGCCATTTCAAGACGCATTTACTTATTTTTGAGGTGTCAAACAAACCAAAAACGGCAAATGGCGGGGACAGCTCATGGACGGCTACACCGACGAGGGCAAGCGGAAAATCATTTCCTTTACGGCGGATACCAAGTCCGAGGTGCTGCAGCAAATTCGGGACTACAAGGAGGTCAAGGACAAGAAACCAGATGCGCCTCCCATTACCTTCGGACAGTGGGCGGATCAGTGGTACGCCGACTATAAGCCCCAGGTGGCACGCTCTACATATTCCGGGTATCAGTTTACCCTAAAGCTGCTGAAAACTGCCTTCGGGGAACGGCTCCTCGCCGACATTCTACCCATGGAGCTGAGCAACTATTTGAACCGCCTGCTGGAAGAGGGGTGCTCCCACTCCAAAATCAGCAAGTGCCGGGCTATGCTCATCCAGATTTTCGATGCGGCGGAGCAGAATCAGCTGATCCTCCGCAATCCCGCCCGGGGCGTCAAGCCCTTCCGCCGGGACTGGATGGAGGAACTGGCCCACGGTAAGAAAAAGGATGCCTTTACGGAGGAGGAAATCGCCGTCCTCTTCCGGGAGTTGCCGGAGGACTTTCTCGGCAACAGCATCCGTCTGCTTCTGGTGTCTGGCATGCGGGTGCAGGAGCTGCTGGCGCTCACCGCCAAGGACATCAACCCTGACGGCGCCACCATCGACATCAACAAAGCGGTAAAGATGGTGGACGGCAAGCCGGAGCTGGGTTCGCCCAAGAGCAGCAGCAGTGTCCGCGTCATCCCCATTCCTGCGGAATACCGTCCGCTGGCGGTGTATCTGCGGGAGCACGGCGGCAGGGTGCTGCTCTGGCAATCGTCCAAAATCGGAGAGCCCTGCACCATCGAGCATTTCCGCAGCCTCTTTCAAAGTGCCATCGCGGATTTGCCCGTTCGCAAGCTGACGCCCCATTGCTGCCGCCACACCTATGTCACCCGGCTGCAAAAGCGTGGCGTGCCCATGGAGACCATCGCCCATCTGGCGGGGCACTCCAATATCACCACCACTGGGGTGTACCTGCACCCGGATATGGAAACGCTGGCGCAGGCAGTGGAAAAGCTGAGAGAGCCGGGTGAGACAGAATGAATAAGCCCATTTCGGAGCAGTTGGCGGAGGCCATCGGCTTTCTGAGCGATATACAAAAAGAACACCAATATTACTGTAATAAGCTGGCGGAGACCGAAAAAAAGGAACTCGACCTTTTGCACTTTTTGGAGTTGGACAAAGCTGGCTACCGGGAGCGGTGTAAAATTACAACCCAACTGCGGCGCTGCCTGC
>JAYFPV010000084.1:0-8453 GCA_034927465.1 Lawsonibacter sp. | reverse complement strand
CTTCGGGTAGACACGGACAGCCGAAACATCCATCCGGGAAGTCTGTTTATTCCCCTGGTTGGGGAGCGGTTTGATGGGCACGCCTACCTGAACTCGGCGCTGGAGAGTGGTGCGGTGGGTTGCCTCACCGCCCGGGAACGGGAAAACTACCGTTCGGATAAGTTTTATGTGAAAGTGGCCAATACGCAGCGGGCGCTTCGGGACCTGGCCGTCTGGTATAAAGCACGGTTTGATATCCCGTTTATCGCCGTTACCGGCAGCGTGGGCAAAACCACGGCAAAGGACATGATTGCGGCTGTTCTGGGTACCAAGTTCAAGGTGCTCAAGACGGAGGGAAACTTTAACAACGACATTGGACTGCCTTTGACCATCCTGCGCCTGGATCAGACCTACGAGGTCTGTATTCTGGAAATGGGGATGGATAAGTTTGGCGAAATTGACTATCTGTCTGAGATAGTGGAACCAGATGTGGGTGTCATTACGAACATTGGGGATGCCCATATTGAACGGCTGGGAAGCCGGGAAAATATTTTTAAAGCAAAGTGTGAGCTTTTGCCCCACGTCAAGAAGAGCGGTCTGCTGATTTTAAACGGGGACGACGCACTGCTGTCCACGCTGCGCGGAAATACTACCGTTCCTGCCGTGGTCTGCGGACAGGGAGAAGGGATGGATTACCGCGCTCAGTCTGTGGGCGGAGACGGCGTCAGCCACATCCACTGCAGGCTGACTACGCCCCATATGGATCAGGAGGTACGCGTTCCGGCCCTGGGGGCGCATATGATCTATCCAGCTTTGACGGCGACGGCGGTGGCGGAATATTTTGGATTGACACCGGAGCAGATTCAACTGGGACTGACGCGCTTTGTCCCCACCAGAATGCGGATGAATATTCTCCATCGGGCCGATCAAATCACGATTTTGGACGACACCTACAACGCCAATCCACAGTCAATGCGTGCGGCGATCAGCGTGCTGGCCGACAGTCATGGCAGCTGGAAAGCGGCTGTGCTGGGCGATATGCTGGAGCTGGGGCCGTTTGCGCCTGCCCTTCATACCGGTGTGGGAGAGTGCTTGGGAAAGGCCCACATCGACTGTCTGGTGGCGGTGGGAGAAATGTCTGAGTACATTGCACAGGGGGCAAGGGAGTCTGGGGTACCTATGGTTTACCACTGTGCGGACAAATCAGCCGCCAAGGCGGTGCTGAGTCAGGTAATCAAATCAGACAGCACGATCTTGGTCAAAGCGTCCCGTGGCATGAAGATGGAGGAACTGACCGCATATCTGCTGGGGATAACCAGGCAGCCGTAGTCAACCAGTTGCAAATCATTACAACACAAAAGAGGATAGTATGATCGATATCTCTGTGTCCAACCTGGTCAAGGAATTTGAGGTCGGGAAAAAAATTTTAGACGGGCTCACGTTTCAAGTGGACTCGGGGGAACGGGTGGGATTGCTGGGTCCGAACGGATGTGGCAAGACCACGCTCCTTCGCATTCTGACTGGGGTTGTCGAGCGTGATGAGGGGGAGGTCGTGGTGGCCCCCGGCAAACGCCTGGGGCTGATCTCCCAAATCCCCGTCTATCCCGCCGGTTACACGGTGGAGGACGTATTGGACACCGCCTTTGCGCCATTTCACGAGATGGAACGGGAGATGACCACACTGACCGAGCAGATGGAATCCGGGGGGAATCCGGCCCTGCTGGCCCGATACGATCACCTGGTGGCCGCATTTCAGACCGGCGGCGGTTACGAGACGGACCTGAACAAAAACAAGGTGTGCAACGGCCTGGACATCTCCCAAACCATGCGGGCGCAGCTGTTTGACCGGCTGTCCGGCGGAGAGAAGACCCGGGTCAACCTGGGCCGGCTGATTCTGGAGGATACCGATATCCTCCTGCTGGACGAGCCCACCAACCATTTGGACCTGCGTGCCACCGAGTGGCTGGAGGAGTATCTGGAAAAGTTTAAGGGTACCGTCCTTGCCGTTTCCCACGACCGCTATTTTTTGGATCGGGTAGTCAGCCGGGTGGTGGAGATCCAGAACGGCAAGGCGGAGCTCTACTCTGGAAATTACAGCTTCTACGCCGTGGAGAAGGAGCGGCGGTACGAGGAAAAGCTGAGGCAGTATGAGAAAGAGCAGGCCAAGATCGGCCAGCTCCAGCGCGCGGCCGACCAGATGCATCTGTGGGCCTTTATGGGCAACGACAAGCTGCACAAGCGGGCTTTCTCGATGGAAAAGCGGATCGAGCGTATGCACACCACAGACAAACCGAAGAAGGACCGGAAGATGGAGGTTCGGTTTGGAGAGCGGGAGTTTCGTGGGGACGAGGTGCTGTCCATCAAGAATCTGATGAAATCGTTCGGAACACGCACCCTGTTTTCTGACCTATCTTTGGAGGTAGAGGGGGACGAGCGGATTGCCCTGTTGGGAGACAACGGCTCCGGAAAGTCCACTCTCATTCAGATCATCATGGGAGAGGAGACGCAGGACGTGGGGAAACTGCGGCTTGGTCCCGCGGTGAAGGTGGGCTACCTGCCCCAAATCATTCACTTTGATCACCCGGAGCGGTCCCTGGTGGACACTATGCTCTACGACCTGGACTGCACCCCTCAGGTGGCCAGGGACCGGCTGGCCTCCTTTAAGTTCCGGGGAGAGGATGTATTTAAGCCAGTCTCCGCCCTGTCCGGTGGAGAGCAGTCACGGCTGCGGCTTTGCATGCTTATGGACGCGAAAATCAATCTGCTGATTTTGGACGAGCCCACCAACCATCTGGACATTCAAAGCCGTGAGTGGATTGAGGAAGCGGTGGAAGACTACGAAGGCAACCTGCTGTTTGTCTCCCATGACCGCTATTTTATCGACCGATTTGCCACTCGCATCTGGATGTTGGAAAACGGCCGCATTACCGATTTTCGGGGTACCTACCAGGAGTATCAGGCAGCCAAACAGAGGCAGAAACGGATGGAGTCCCAGCCGATCCTGGCGGAACAGTCAAAACCGGACAAGCCAAAGCGTCCCGGCGGCACAAAAAATCTGGAAAAAGAGGTGTCCGCCGCCGAGCGGGCCGTGGCGAAGGCTGAGGAGCAGATGTATGACCTGTCTCTGAAAATTGAGGAATCCGTCTCGGACTATTTGAAGCTTCAGGAGCTGTATGAACAGAAAGAGGCGCTGGAAGAGGAAATCTTAAAGCTGTACGGAACCTGGGAGTCCCTTGCCGCCCAGTTGGAGGAGGCCAGGGGATGAGGGGAACCGGCGAGATGGCAAGATATAGGGGTCAAAGATACTCCACTTGGGTCAAAACGATCCTGTGGCTTTTCATGGCTGGCATCGTTGCGTTTTCCGCCCTACTGGGGGCAGTGATTTCCGGGGGCCATGACCAAGTCAGCGGCGATCCAAAGATCATGGTGATTTTAGGCTGTCAGGTCAAGCCCTGGGGTCCCTCTGTGCTGCTTCAGGACCGCTTGGACCGGGCGTTGGCGTATCTGGAGGACCACCCGGATGTCACCGTGGTGACCTCCGGCGGACAGGGGCCGGACGAGCCCACAACCGAGGCCCAGGCCATGTATGACTACCTGGTGGCCAGTGGGGTGGCAGCGGAGCGTATCTTGAAAGAAGAGAGCTCCCACAATACGTGGCAGAACCTCAACGAAACCTTTGACCTGTTGAAACAATCTGGATACGGGGATCAGTTGGGGCAGATTCTGGTGGTATCCAATGACTTCCATTTGGCTCGGGTCCGAATGCTCTTTGGCCGGGTTTGGGAGGGGACCTATACCTTGTCCACCCTGGCCGCCCCCACCAGCCACATGCCATCCCGGCTGAAGATGTATGTTCGGGAGCCGGTGGCTTTGGTCAAATCCTTTGTCTTTGACCGTTGATCCCATCTAATTCAACAAACAGGAGGTCCGCTATGCTGGACAAGCTTACCGCCATCGAGGCCAAATATAGCCAGATCGAGGCCCGCCTGGCGGCGCCCGAGACCTACGGCGATCCGGCCCAGGTGGCTAAATTGAACAAAGAGCAGGCGGAGCTTCAGCCGTTGGTGGAGACCTTTCGAACCTATCAGCGGACGCTCCAGTTACGGGATCAGGCTCAGGAGCTGCTGTCCGACCCGGAAATGAAGGAACTGGCCCAGGAGGAGTATCAGCAGGCATTGAACGATCTGGGTCGCCTGGAACGGGACCTGCAGATCCTTTTGCTGCCAAAGAACCCCAACGATGGCAAAAACGTCATTGTGGAAATCCGGGCGGGGGTAGGGGGCGAGGAAGCCGCGCTCTTTGCACATTCGTTGTATCGCATGTACTCCATGTACGCGGAATCCAATCGGTGGAGCACCGAGGTGGATTCGGTAAATGAGACGGAGCTTGGCGGGATCAAGGAAATCTCCTTTACAATGGAAGGGAGCGGAGCCTACTCTCGTATGAAATATGAAAGTGGGGTTCACCGGGTGCAGCGCGTGCCTGAGACCGAGTCGGGGGGGCGCATCCATACCTCCACTGCAACCGTTGCGGTGCTGCCCGAGATGGAGGCGGTAGACGTATCCATCAATCCGGTCGACATTGAAATGCAGGTCTTTCGTTCCTCAGGCGCTGGGGGACAGCACGTGAACAAGACCTCCTCCGCCGTCCGGCTGATCCACAAGCCCACGGGGACTGTGGTGGAGTGCCAACAGGAGCGCAGCCAGTTCCAGAATCGGGACAAGGCCATGCGGATTTTGGCCTCCCGGCTGTACGAGGCGGAGCAGGAGAAGATCTCCAGCGAGTACACGGCGGAGCGCCGCAGTCAGGTGGGGTCCGGAATGCGCAACGAGCGTATCCGTACCTATAATTTTCCTCAGGGCCGCGTCACCGATCACCGCATCGGGCTGACTCTGTATCAAATCGACAGTATCATGGATGGAAATCTCAATGAGATCATCGACGCCCTGGCTGCTGCCGAACAGGCCGAGCGGCTGAAAGCCCAGTCTTAGATGCGCGTTTGGCGACTGGGGCCGTGTGACTGCCCCTGATTCCAATATTTTATTTTAATGAGGAGTAGATACAATGGACGTTCTGATTCATTATCGTGCCCTGCCCGAAGGCAAGGCGCTGGCCGATGTAGTCGAAGAGCTGAACGAGGTGATGGAAGAGCATGGTTCAGTATGCGGGGGACAAGACGGCCGCCTGGACCTGTGCTTGGAGGACGAGAAGGTCAATCCAAAGTTTGCCCAAATGGCCGTAAAGACATATCTTCAGCGTGCCGGATTCCCGAAGGATACCCAGATTGAGATCGGCGGCATGGAAATCGGAATCTACGAATGAGGAAGGAAATTCCATGGTTCGGCATGTGATTTTTGATCTGGACGGCACCCTTTTGAACACCATCGACGATCTGGCAGACGCGGGCAACTGGGTGTGTCGGAACCACGGCTGGCCCGTCCACACCGTGGAGGAGTTTAAAGGCTTTGTTGGAAACGGAATGGCAAAGCTGGCGGCTCGGTTTGCTCCCAAGGATTGGCGGACGCCGGAAGGCGTACAGGCCATTCTGGACGAATTCAGACCCTATTAAGACGCCCAGAAGGCGGACAAAACCGCTCCGTATGCCGGAATGTCCCAGGCACTGGCCCAGCTGAAGGCGGCCGGGATTTCCATGGCAGTGTTGACCAACAAGACCGACCAGCTGGCCGGCCCGGTGGTGGAGGGCTATTACCCCGGGGTCTTTCCCATTGTGCAGGGGGCTCTGCCTGAATTTCCGACAAAGCCGGATCCCACCCTGCTGCATAGACTGATGAAGCGCATTGGGGCCGGGACGGAGGACACCCTGTTTGTAGGGGACAGCAACGTGGACATCCGGACGGCGAAAAACGGAGGGCTGGTCAGCTGCGGGGTCCTGTGGGGCTTTCGCAGCCGACTGGAGTTGGAAGCGGAGGGAGCCGACGTGATTGTTGAGACCCCCGCAGAGTTGGCGGAGCTGATTTTGCGGAAAACGGAGATCGCTGAAGAATGGCCGTGTTGACCGCTTGAACGAACCAAAGACAAAGGAGGTCGGAGCATGAAGACACAATATCTGACCGAACAGGACATCGAACAGGCCGCGTTTCTTCTGACCCATGGCGGTCTGGTGGGAATTCCAACTGAAACGGTATATGGACTGGGCGCGAATGGTCTGGATCCGGAGGCGGTGTCCCACATTTTTCTGGCCAAGGGGCGTCCGCAGGATAACCCCCTGATTTTGCATATCCCCGAAGCATCCTGGCTGGAGCGGTATTGCCAGAACGTTCCACAGGCCGCCTGGACCCTGGCGGAGGCGTTTTGGCCCGGCCCCATGACGATGATTTTGCCACGAAAAGAGATTGTACCAGATGCGGTGACCGCCGGTTTGAATACGGTGGGAATGCGTTGCCCGTCCCATCCCATTTGCCGGGCCATCCTGGCTAGAGCCGACATTCCAGTGGCGGCCCCCTCGGGCAACACGTCCGGCCGTCCAAGCCCCACCACCGCTCAGCATATGCTGGAGGATATGGAAGGGAAGATTGACGCCATTGTGGACGGCGGCCCGTGCTCGGTCGGGGTGGAGTCCAGTATTATCGACCTTACCTGCACGCCGCCCAGGCTGCTTCGGCCCGGCGGGATTACCTTGGAGCAGTTTCGCTCTGTTTTGGGCGAAGTGGCGGTGGACCCCGCGGTCACCCGCATGATGGGGGCGGGGGAGCGACCAAAGGCCCCCGGCATGAAATACCGCCACTATGCCCCAAAAGCTCCGGTTACGGTGGTGACCGGGGACCCGGCAAAATCCGCCGCTTATATCGCCGCCCATGCTGCCCGAGAGGATGGAGTCATCTGCTTTGAAGAGTTTATCCCGCTGTTCCAGATACAGTCTTCGGCAAGCCCTGTGGTAGACTTGGGCCCGACGGGGGATCAGGAAGAACAGGCCCGGCATATTTTTGATGCCCTGCGCCAGTTCGACCACACCGACGTGCCCTCTATTTGGGCCCAGTGCCCGGATTCCTTCGGAATTGGGCTCGCCATTGCCAACCGATTGAAAAAGGCGGCGGGCTTTCACATCATTGAATTATAAAAATGTAGAACTGATGACGTACGAAATGAAACAGAATATTCCGGTGATTTGGGCGCTCGATGCCCCGATTGCCGATGCCTCCTCGGCAACCGGGGCGGCCAATTGGGCTTCTGGCCCGACGAAGAGAAGGCCCTGGCCTGGCTGAACAGGGAGTGAAAAATCGATGATTGTTATTGGAATCACCGGCCCGACCGGGTCGGGAAAGACCACAGCACTGAACGAGCTGAGTGCGCTGGGCGGCTGCAGTTTGGACGCTGACGCCATGTACCATCAATTACTGGAAAGCAGTTTGGCTTTACGGTCCGAATTGGAGTCCCGCTTTGGCTTCATGACCGATGAGACGGGCCGGTTTGACCGCAAAAAGCTGGGGGCGGTAGTGTTCCAGGATCCAGGCGCCCTGGCCGACCTGAACGCCATCACCCACAGATATATGGAAATTGAAATCAGAGCACGGTTAACCCGGGCCGAGCAGGAGGGGTACCCAGCCGCCGCTATCGATGCCATTCGCCTGTTTGAAAGCGGGGCAGCGGAGCTGTGCGATGTCACATTGGCGATTACGGCACCTCCCCAAACCCGCATCCGCCGGATCATGGTGCGCGAGGGCATTTCAGCGGAATATGCCCGTGCCCGGGTGGCGGCCCAGCAATCCGACGATTTTTACAAGGAAGCATGCGACTATGTTCTGATCAATAACTGCGCCAACCGTGAGGAATTTGGGGCCCGGGCAAGGGCCTTGTTTGAATTGATTTTACGAAGAGGCAAACAATAATCTGTAAAAGGAGGTTTTTACAATGGACGAACGGAAAGAATCCAGCCGAGGGGAACAGCTCCGCAAAGCACTGACGGTTCAAAAAAAGAATGGCTATGATCGGCTGACACAGGGTGAACTGGAAGCAATGGAGGCCTACTGCACCGGCTATAAGCAATTTTTAGACGCGGGTAAAACTGAGCGGGAGTGCGTGGATCGCACGATTGCCTTGGCGGAGTCTGCGGGATTTCGCCCCTACATCCGTGGGATGGAGCTGAAGCCAGGGGACAAGGTGTATCAGGCAAACCGGGGAAAAGCCATCATGCTGGCGGTTATGGGCCGCAGGAGCTTGTCGGAGGGGGCGAACATCGGGGCCGCCCACATCGACTCTCCCCGCCTTGATTTGAAGCAGAACCCTCTCTATGAGAGTGACGAGCTGGCATTTCTGAAAACCCATTACTATGGCGGAATCCGCAAGTACCAGTGGGTGACTATTCCGCTGGAGCTTCACGGCGTGATTGCGCTGAAGAGCGGTCAGAATGTCCGGGTTTCCGTGGGCAACGGAGAGGGAGACCCTCTGTTTACCATCGATGATCTGCTGCCCCACCTGGGTGCGGAGCAGGCCAAAAAGCCCTTGGGAGAGGCCGT
>JAYFPV010000429.1:0-1882 GCA_034927465.1 Lawsonibacter sp. | reverse complement strand
CGGAGAGGGGAGCTTCACCATGAAAACCATTGAAATGAATAACCACCCTAAAGCCGTAGACCGTTGGAATGAGATTCTAGCCACCAGAGGAAAAGAAGCCCTGCGGGACTACGGACACACTGGCTTGGGAAGCACTGGCGCCAAGTGAAGTACTCGAACTCATCGTTGAGTGGAACGGAGGAATTGCCACCGCATACCACATAAAATCTATCATTTCCAGGGTATACAGACTTGAACCATAAGGTACTCCTGAATGTAGCCGCGATTGTCGAACTCCACGTTATACTCACCGCCGAGAATCACGGAATCCATAGGGTAATCCGCAGGGTCAAGGCTCAGAGTGAGGGTGGCTTGGCCCTCCACGCCACGGGACTTGCCGTTATAGTGAACTTGAATGAAATCATAAGCATTCCCGGACTTCTTCGAAACGCCGCGCAAGTGGGCCTTGCCAATTACTTCAATTTTTATGTTGATTTACTCCTTATTTTTTTCTGATACAAGCGGCTTGGCCTGTTCGGTTATAAGCTTAAATCAACAGAACATTTTGTTGCTTAAACCATGTTTGCGTGGTAAAATGGTGTGATATTATGTGGGTATCTCTTTTGTGAGATGCCTAAAAATAAAGGAGCCAAACAAGACGATGGACGAGAAGAAAGTTATGCTCTCTGGTATCCAGCCCAGCGGAGATCTGCATCTGGGCAATTATTTGGGCGCCATCAAAAACTGGGCTGCCCGGGCCGACGAGTTTGATTGCTACTATTTTATGGCGGATATGCATAACATCAAGGTGCTTCAGGATCCTGCCAGTCTGCGCCGCCACACTTTGGAACAGCTTGCGCAGTATATTGCATGCGGCTTGGACCCCGAGAAGAACACCTTATTTATTCAGTCTCAGGTCCCCGCCCACGCGGAGCTTGGATGGATTCTGAACTGCTACACCATGTTTGGCGAGCTGTCCCGCATGACTCAGTTTAAGGACAAGTCCGCCCGGAACGCCGACAATATCAACGGCGGACTGTTCACCTACCCCTCTCTCATGGCCGCCGATATTTTGCTCTACCAGCCTGACTACGTCCCAGTGGGCAGCGACCAGAAACAGCATGTGGAGCTGACCCGGGATATCGCCCAGCGGTTCAACAGCATTTACGGCGACGTCTTTAAGGTTCCGGAGCCGTATATTCCAAAAGCCGGGGCCCGAATCATGGGGTTGACCACCCCCGAGTCCAAAATGTCCAAGTCCATCTCGGACGGCTGTGTTTTCCTGATGGAAAAGCCCGAGGACATCCAGCGCAAATTTAAGCGTGCGGTTACCGACAGCGACACAGAAAACTGTGTGCGCTACGATCCGGAAACAAAGCCCGGGGTAGCCAACCTGATATCAATCTATTCTGCCGTCACCGACAAGACGTTCGAGGAAATTGAGGCCGAGTTCGCCGGCTGCGGTTACGGCAAGTTTAAGCCCGCCGTAGGCGATGCGGTGGTGGAGATGCTTCGGCCCATCCGTGAGGAGGCTTCCCGCATTCTGGCCGACAAGGCATATCTGGAATCGGTATATCGGAATGGCGCACAAAAAGCCGCCTATGTTGCCGGAAAGACTCTGCGCAAGGTGTATAAAAAGGTTGGCTTTGTCACGCTATGATGCGCCTGTTTCGCAGGCACTGCAACCGAAACACAAAAGAGGATAAATTATGACCATTCAGCTTTCCGTTGTGGGTACCGCAGCAGCGGCTTTGCTGGCCGCGGCAGTCGTGGCCCTGATTTCCACGCCGGTGGTCCGCTCTCTGGCCTTTCGCGTGGGGGCCGTGGACGTACCCAAAGACAACCGCCGTATGCACAACCATCCCATCCCCAGAATGGGCGGTCTTGCCATTTTTTTTGGCTT
>JAYFPV010000017.1:0-7172 GCA_034927465.1 Lawsonibacter sp. | reverse complement strand
ATAAAAAAAGTGTGCAGCAGAGCTCGCTCGCGAGCTTGTGTCACCACCGCCGCGGCATTCTAATTGTGCTCAAGGGGTTAAGGGTGGAGAAAATCAAACGGGACCAGTCCGAAGACTGGCCCCGTGAGCCTTGATTTTACTACCCGGTCCTTGACGCGATTCGATTGCCGTGGCACGTCCCCGCAAGGGGACACCACATTCCCCCGTAACACGTTTTCGACCCGCAGCCGCTGCCGATCCGCTGCTGCATCACCCGGCCTTGTGTCCAAATTCTTCTTGACATTTGCCTTGAGTTTTTCAAACGCTGCTTGAGATGCTGTGAGCTATTCTGCGGAGGGTAAGAAGCCTCCTGCGCTGCTGTCCCTACATTCTAAAAGAGATGGGGGTACAGGAGGCTTCTTTTTTAATAATAGTCCTGCGGATCAACAAGCATAAAATACGGTCAATCGGCTGTTCCGATTGAAAGAAACATGGAACGTATGAGCAATAATGGCTCAAAAGAAATGACTTGCCCAGACATTGGTTTTCTTTTTAAGGCCCTGTTACGGTATCATACGGCCAGTCAATGATTCCCCCAAAATCATAAACATTTGTGTACCCAATGGAAATCAGCTTTTTCGCTGCCTGTGCGCTGCGATTTCCGGAGCGGCAGTAAATTAAAATCTCAGCGTCCAGATCCGGAAGCAGGTCCGGCTTCTTGTCGGCTATCGTTTCGTTCGGGATCAAGATTGCATTTGGAATGTGTCCGTTATCATACTCTGACTCCGTTCGCACATCGAGAATGGTAACGTTATCTCCACTGTCAATCCTTGCTTTGGCCTCTTCTGCTGTTATCTTCTGGTATTTAACGGTATTGGCTTGCGTGACGATTTCGGAAGCAACGTTGCTTGATGGGGATGGGATCCCTCCCGCAAGGAGCAACCCCAATATAATCCCATATATCGTTGATACATATGGATTTGCAGTAATCGGACAGCTTCCCGTTGAACAGCCAATTAACTTATGGAAAACGAAATACCCGACGACGCCACCGATTAAAGCGCCAATTAAATACTTTATCACAATGTTATTCTCCTTCGCTTGTTGGTATTTTTGTTTTTTATAATATACATCAAATCCGAATGATGTTCTGTGACTTAATCACTCGAAAGAGGGAAAAGGAGACCGAAACGGAGCACAGTTACCCCCCGAACAATAGAAGAAAAAGCACAGGCGGTGACGGAATGAGCCAGCAGAGCTTCAGCAATACGGAATACAGCCTTCGGAAACGAACAACGAAACGGAAAGAATTTTGGATATCAAGAACGAAATCATCCCGTGGGATGAGTGGATCGACCTCATCAAGCCGCAACATTTCAGCGGCAAGTGCGGTCGTCCGTCGAAGGGAATTGAAAAAATGCTGCGGATGTATCTGCTGCAATGCTGGTTCACTCTTTCGGAGGAGGGGGTTGAAGACTCCATGCGCATATCAGAAACCGGAAGATTATAGGATACACCTACCGATACAGTAATACCAGGCAATAGAACATGAGAAGAGCCATAAGCCGTCTATTTATCATAATCCAGAATATACTGGTGTGAAGGGAGCGGCTGCTTATGTTTGACAAAGTTTCACGGCCACAGATCTATGCATATGATGGAATAACGGATAAATATCTCGGAAAGCATGTTTTTAAGATCACACCGGAAGTTGAAAACATCCTTCTCGATTATGTAGATAACGGAAAAAAACAAGACCAGGTTGTGTTTCGAGACGTGTATTTTTATCCGAACTCTGCTGACTATACCATGCCATTACCGTATAAAAAATATAGCCGAAGGGGGGTCCTTCGGGCCGTGTTTCGGGATCAAAATTCATTGCAGTGGATACCGATTGAGATATGCGCGAGATTTTATATTATGGCAAGAGTGCGTCCTGAAGAAGGTCAATGCCATTTTGACAGCATGGAGTATTCTGATATTGTCGTTGAAGGCATGAGCGTGCTCACAGAGCATATCTTTGATCCAAACATTTAAGGTAACACCGCACAATTCCAAACGCCCTGCCGCTTGCAGATGTTCCGCCATACATCACAAATATGTTTGGAACGACATTCAGGATTCCCTGTGCGTTTTGTGTATCCTGACAGAACATCTGGCGGCGCGTCAGAGCATTTGGAATTGTGCGGTGGTGCCCTAAAATTTATTTGGTGCACCTGCGCTCGTTGCGGGTTCTTTTTCATGCCGATACCGCCGTCTTCACTGAGCCATACGGCACCTGCGTGGTCAATCCCTCCAGACTGGGAGACTCCGGCAATGTTGGTTGGGAAATGCACTCCACAAAATATTTGCACTGGTGGTCTTTTATCGCGGGCCACTACGAGATTGGGGGACTGCCTGTTTGTCCAGATGATCCGCATCCGGGACCGAAAGGCCAGGGAAAAGCAGCTTGACAAGTCGGACGCGGAGTGTTACCGGCAGAATCGGGTACTTAGTTGACCGGAAGGCGGCGTATGCGGAGCAGGAGAGCGACTTGATTAAACGGTGGGGCGCAAAATAAAAACCGCCCCGATATGGGGCGGCAGACGGCACTTGAGGGGACACTACTTTTTCATCTTCAAGGGGGGCGGACAAATCTGAATAAATAGGAAAGGCCGCCTGGAATACCATTACCATGTTGTTATGTTTGTATCACAACCGCATTGTCGATAAGCTTGACCGCTTAAGAAGATGTGTGTCGATTGTTACATGCCATAATGTGATCGGGTTTTACAGTTCCGCCTGTGCGATGGTTGACCGCGTGAGAGAGTTTGATTTCTGCTCCATTGGGCCAAAAGGTCCAGCGCTTGCGGAAGCAAAAGAATTAGCGCGGCCAGGTTGGGCAGGGCCATCAGAGCATTGCACAGGTCTACCAGTTGCCAGATAAGAACCGGGTCCCACAGGGCACCTATCGGGATACAGGCCAGAAAGACAATCCGGTAGGCGGGCAGCAGCCGGTCGCTGCCGATGAGATAGCGCAGGCACTGCTGGCCGTAATAGCTCCATCCTAAAATAGAAGAGAAGGCGAACAGGAGAAGAGACAGCGCCACAACGCGCTCCCCGGCGGAACCCAAGACAGATCCGAAAGCCGCAGCGGCGAGGGGTGCGCCGGAAAGCTGTGCCGGTGCGGAAGACGGCCAGATTCCGCTGGCTAAAATGACCAAAGCAGTGACGGTGCATACAACCAAAGTGGACAGAAACACTTCAAAAATTCCCCACATTCCCTGACGCGCTGGGTGATTCACCCTGGCAGCCCCGTGGGCCATGGCCGAGGTTCCCAATCCAGCTTCATTGGTAAATACCCCTCTGGCCACCCCATAGCGCAGGGCGGTGGCAACGGTCCAGCCCGCTCCACCACCAAACGCGGCGGCTGGAGAGAGCGCGCAGGTGAAAATGAGCCGAAATGCTTCGGGCAGAGCAAAGGCACGGCAGACCAGTACCACCGCCCCGCTGCCCAGATAGAGCAGCGCCATGGCAGGAACCAGGGCGGAGGACACGCTGGCGATGCGGCCAAGCCCTCCCACCATGACCAGCCACGCAAGCAGGGCGGTGACCACTCCAACCAGCAGGCGGTCCACACCAAAGGCGGCCTCCAGGGAAGTGGCGATGGAGGAGGACTGGACCAGATTTCCGCCCGTCAAAGTGGCGGGAAGACAGGCCAGAGAAAACCATATAGCCAGCAGAGGGCATTCGGCTCCGTCCCGCAGATAGAACATAGGCCCACCCTGAAGCCCGCCTTCGGGTGTGGACTGTTGATAACGGACCGACAGCAGCTTTTCTGCGCATCCTGTCATCATTCCGAGAAAGGCGGAAACCCACATCCAAAAAATAGCCCCAGGCCCGCCCAGAGTCAGCGCAGTGGCCACTCCTGCGATGGATCCGGTGCCCATGGTGGAGGCCAGAGCGGTTGCCAAAGCTTGAAAAGAGGACAGCCCGCCACCTGTTGGGCTGGACATTTCAAACAGCGAACCAAACGTCGCCCGCACCCACAGCCGCAGTTCAAAGAGCTGAAAAAAGCCGGAGCCCAGGGAATAGAACAGACCGGTGAGCAAAAACAGTCCCAACAGCCAGGGGTTCCACAGAAAGTCGGCCAACTGCCCCACAAAGGTCAAAAAGCATCACCTCAACTCAGAGGTATGCCGCAGCTGGAAGAAACAGACCTGAGAAAATCAGCCCCGCCGCCGGAATACTCCGACGGCGGGGCTGCAAAAGGATCTATTTATCCGCTAAAAGTTTGTTCAGCTCATGCATAAAGGTATTGATGTCCTTGAACTGGCGATACACCGAAGCAAAACGGACATAAGCAACCTCGTCGGTCTTTTTCAGCCGCTCCATGACCAATTCTCCGATCTCAGAGGAACTGACCTCGCGCTCCATCTTGTTTTGGAGAACCTGCTCAATTTCACTGGCCATAGTTTCCAAGGTACTGTAGGCTACGGGGCGCTTTTCACAGGCCCGGATAAGGCCGGCCAAAACTTTGGTGCGGTCAAAGCTCTGACGGCTGCCATCTTTCTTTATCACCATCAGGGGCAAACTTTCCATGGTCTCGTATGTGGTAAAGCGCTTGTGACAGGACAAACATTCCCGGCGGCGGCGGATACTTGCACCCTCCTCGGCGGGGCGGGAATCTACAACCTTGCTTTCCAAATAGGCGCAGTAGGGACATTTCATAGCAAATACCTCCTGGACGTCCAGAATAGATAACGACATTATACCATATTTTTGTGGTATTGGATAGTCTTTTTTTAAGCTGTTGTGGAGAATTCACCATAAATAGGTGGAATTGAGGGCAGATATGGGCTGGTTTGATGTAGAAGTTTTGGTTGAAATAAAAAAATGGTTTATAGTATAATAAAAGAAAGGCAACGGAGTCTGAATATGGGCGCCGTTACGCTTTTCATCAAAGGGAAGGGGACAATGCGATGAAAGAATGGATGGAACCGGATGGTCTTGACCGGGGACTCCATGAGGAGTGCGGGGTGTTTGGCGTCTACGATCCGGAAGGGAATTGCGCCCAAACGACGTATTACGGGCTGTACGCCCTCCAGCATCGGGGTCAAGAGGCATGCGGTATTGCCACCATCAACAATCGAGAGCAGTCCTTTTATAAAGATGTCGGCTTAGTCAGCGAGGTTTTTAATCAGGAGACGCTGCGACGGCTGAACGGGACGATGGCGGTTGGCCATGTGCGTTATGCCACCACCGGAGCAGGGGAGCGGGAAAATGCACAGCCCCTGACCATTAAATATGTGAAGGGCACTCTTGCTGTGGTTCACAACGGCAATCTGGTTGGAGTTGAAAAACTGCGCCAGAATTTTGAGTACAGAGGAGCCATTTTTCACACAACCAGCGATTCTGAACTGATCGCTTACGCCATTGCGCAGGCTCGTCTTCACTGCGGCAGTGTGGAGGAAGCGGTATGCCAGGCAACGGCGGAACTGCGTGGCGCGTTTTCCCTTTTGATCATGTCGCCTCAAAAGCTGATCGCATGCCGAGATCCCTGGGGGTTTCGACCGCTGTGCATGGGGCGAAAGGGAGATGCCATTGTCTTTGCCTCTGAGTCCTGTGCCATTGAGGCGGTGGGCGCCAAAGTAGAGCGGGATCTGGAGCCGGGTGAGATCGTTGTGGTGAAGGACGGGCAGGTTCGTTCGATTCGGAATAACTGCAAAGGCATGTCCCACATGTGTATCTTCGAATATATTTATTTTGCCCGTCCGGACTCCATCATTGCCGGTCAGTCGGTGCACCAGGCCCGGGTGAACGCTGGTCGCCTATTGGCTCAGCAGTACCCGGTGGAAGCTGATTTGGTAATTGGTGTGCCAGACTCTGGGTTGGATGCGGCTCGCGGCTATGCGTTGGAAAGCGGAATCCCAAACGGAATGGGCTTTATTAAAAATCGCTATGTGGGCCGCACATTCATTACCCCTGACCAGCTGAGCCGGGAACAGGCGGTGCGCATTAAGCTGTCGGCGCTGCGTAGCGAGGTGGAGGGAAAGCGAGTCGTCATGGTAGACGATTCTATTGTGCGGGGAACCACCTGCCGGCAGATCATTAATTTGCTGCGGGAGGCCGGAGCTACCGAGGTCCATATGCGGGTTTCGGCACCCCCCTTTGTTGCACCTTGCTACTTTGGCACCGATATTCCAGACAAGGAGAAGTTGATCGCCTGCCACAACAGTGTTGAGGAGATCCGGGAGATGACCGGGGCAAACAGTTTGGGATACTTGTCATTGGAAAATCTGCACAAACTGGCTCCAGAAGCCCAGTGTGGATTCTGTGAGGGCTGCTTTACCGAGCGTTATCCCATCTCAGTGGATTGAGAGTCACGAATTGAATCGACGCAGGCGCTCCGCTGTCTGAGGAGATATTTGGCGTGTTTGCCCCCCATAGGTCGCTTTAGCGCCTAGGGGGGTTAACTGCGTGGAGTGGGAGACAGCACCATTCCCGGGGAAAAAGAATACTGGATCATGTGGCCTAGAAAAAATGGATGGCCGCTTCAACGTGGTGTCTTCATTCGACAAATGGATGCAACGTGAAATTTGCCTTCAAAGTTACATAATACTTGATTTTTCTTTGTAGTTGAAGTAATCTAAAAAAAATGACTGCTCGAGAAAAAAATCAAAAGTATTGGAACAAATTACAAATTGGAACCAAACCAATGTTATGACGGGTCCTTGCGGAAAGGAGGGCGGCAATAGGGGGGAAAATCAGATCGCAGATACAAAATATGTGTCAGCAAAGGAGACTTCACCATGGCAAATATTTTTTCGAGGAGTATTCGCAATCACAACTGTTTTTGCTGGGGAAATTTGGGAGATATCCGGGTAGGGCGGGGAGAATTGGGTGAAACAATGCCGGTGTTGGTGTACCGCCTGATGGAGTACTGCTTAAATGATGTTTTGATTAAAACGGGCGGGCAAGGCTTTGCTGACGACATATTCCGGAAGGCCGGGTATTTGGCTGGGACAGAATTTGCAAAAAACGTACTGGACCTTCGTGTAGATTTTGATACATTTATTTCCGATTTACAGCAGCGATTGATTGAGCTGAAGATCGGAATCTTGCGGTTTGAACAGTTTGACGCAGAATTGGAAGAGTTTTTTCTCACTGTTGCGGAAGATCTCGACTGCAGTGGTCTTCCTCCCACAAATGAG
>JAYFPV010000354.1:0-2603 GCA_034927465.1 Lawsonibacter sp. | reverse complement strand
GGAGGGGATATCGATCATGCTCAGGGGAATGTTGCACATAAGGGCAATATTGTCATACCACTTGGTCATGCAGTTGCAGATGTTGTTGCAGCACAGCACAAAGTCAGGCTGGGGCATCTGCATCTGGCGATAGGGCTTGATGGCCGCCTTTCGCAGGTCCTTCTCACGGCCCTCAGGAAGGGCCTCAATTTCATGGATATCATCCAGCACGGTGTAGGGCTGCATCGTCTTGGGATCCTTCTTTGGCTTGCCGGTCTCGGGATCAATGACCACCTTGCCGTTTTCATACTTCAACGGCTTGCCGCTGTTTGGATTTATGACATATTCACCGGTCTCAAGATTCACCTTGCGGGACGCGCGCTTGCCGGCGGCGTACGCCAGACTGATACGAGCATAGCCGCAAATATCATTGTCGAAACCTAAATCCTCAGATGCCTTGCACATAATCTCGCCATCGCGGTTTGCCGCGATACCGGCTGCCTGGTTCTCCGGATACATCACATTCAAATCAAAGGCCTCAGCCAGCTCGCATGGGAACTTTGAACTGGACCAGCCAACCAGCTTACCTTCACTCTTCGCCTTGCGTGCATCGGCATAAACATCCTCAACGACCTTGCGCAATGCCAAGACGCCGGGACTTACTGTTTTAGCCATGATAGTTTTCCTCCCTACTCAATAATAAGATTGCTCTTGCAAAAAAGGCCTGATCAGGCCTTCTGCTCCTTTTGATATCTCTGATAAGCAAACAGGGCCGCACCCAACGCGCCGTTGTACTGCGTCAGGGGCGAGGTGTAGATCGTATGACCCAGTTCCTCCTCCAAAGCCTTGACCACGCCGCTGTTCTGGGCCACACCGCCGGTCATGACCACCTGATCCCGGACTCCGACGCGGTGAGCCAAGCCAGCCACACGACTGGCAACCGAGTGGTGGATCCCATTGATGATATCCCGCTTGTCGGCATTCTGAGACAGCTGGCTGATCACCTCGCTCTCTGCGAACACAGTGCAGGTGGAGCTGATGGCCACATTTTTGGTGGACTGGGCACCCAAAGTACCCAAATCCTCCACCTTTACCTCCAGTACCCGGGCCATCACATCCAGGAACCGTCCGGTGCCGGCGGCACATTTGTCGTTCATGACAAAGTTCGTCATAACACCATTTTCGATCTGAAGAACCTTCACATCCTGACCGCCGATGTCAATGACAGTATGCACGTCCGGAAAGAGGAACGCAGCGCCCTTAGCGTGGCAGCTCAACTCGCTCATCTGGTGGTCGGCCACATCCAGCATGGAGTTGCGGCCATAGCCTGTGGCCAGGATATAAGCCATATCCTCCTTCGTCTTTCCTGCGCTTTCCAGCACCTGAGAAATAGCCCGCTGAGGGCCGCTGGTCCCGGCACCTACGGAGACCAGCGATTTGGCAATGATCTCCTTACCATCGGCCATCATAATGCACTTGGATGCGGTGGAGCCGATGTCGATTCCAAGGGTATAAATACTCATAGTGAATTTCTCTCCGTCACGAAATAAGTGGCCGGGCAGCGGCCTGCCGCCGCCCGGCGAAATGCGTTTGCATACTATTTGTCATAGGACGAACCCTTAAGCCGTCTGACTTCAGAAGAATCCGCGTAATTTTCTCACTTTGCTGCTGCGCAAGCAGCCTGCAGGCAAGAATATACTGGCAATAAATCGCAGCCGAACTGACCCGGCCGTACCCTTAGAAGGAAGTCTTCCCCCTTCTGTCTGCTTTTACTTCTTAAATGTGTTAAAGTCCTGGATGGTTCTGGGCAGCAGCATTTGATGGAAGGGACAGACGGAGTCGGGATTCTGATAGCAGGAATCGGCAAAGGCCACAATGTAGTTGCGCATCATGGGCATGTCCACAATCTCGTCCACCAGACCGGCCTTGGCGCAGTACAAAGGCTTGGACTTCTCGTTGTAATCCTCGATCAGGGCGTTCATCTTGTCGATGGTGTCCTGCAGATCCTTTCCGGACTTCTGATCCTTGACCAGGCGTCCGGTGTACATAGCGGCAGCGGCGGTTTCGCCGTTCATCACGTTAATCTCGGTGGCAGCAGTACCCAGAGAGAACGCATTGTTATCGTTGCCCTGCGGCCCGCCTAACACGTAATGGGCCGCAGCCGTGCCGCGCCGCAGCGTGACCTCCATCATGGGCAGCTTGCTGCTCTGGATGGAGTAGATCAGGGACTGGCCCAAACCAAGCAGTTCAGCCTTCTCGGCGTCGTCGCCCACGTCAATACCGGTAGTATCCTGAATCCAGACCATGGGCAGGCGGTCACGGGCACAGAGAGTGACAAACTCGTTCATCTTAATCAGGCCCTGGCGGTACAGCTTTCCACCCGCCCCCATGGCTCCGGTCTTATATTCGGGATAGTTGGGGAACACGCCCTGCTGGTTGGCAACCACACCCACCAGAAGGCCGTCTACCTTAGCCAAGCCGGTGATCATCTCGGGGCCATAGCCCTTGCGGAACTCCATAAACTCGCTGCCGTCAAACAGGCGGCCAATGACACTGTACATATCATAGGGGCGCTTCTTATTCATCGGCACCAGATTATAGAGTTCCTCGCCGCTGTATGCGGG
>JAYFPV010000115.1:0-4993 GCA_034927465.1 Lawsonibacter sp. | reverse complement strand
GACGCCGAAATACAAGAGCAAAGCGGTATATATTATCGCAACCGCCATTATTTTGGTGGCAAATGTCGGCGCCAACTGTTACTTTTATCTGTCGAAAAACTATACTGCTGTTTTTTTCGTAGACCTTGCGATGCTGATGGTAATCGGCGTTGCTTTGAAGCCCCTTTTTACCGATAAAATCATGCAGTGGTGCTTCAGCTACATCACAATGGTGAATATCTATTCCATAGTGGTGTTTTTGAGCTACATGCTGTCGGATATCTTTCCAAGCCCGATTTATGGCATGGCTTATTTGCGCCTTATTTTGTTTTCGGCTATTGTTTTCGTATTTCACAGGTGGGTGTCGGCGCTTTACCGAAGTGTGCTGGACTACTGGCACATCTATCTGTTGCCTGTTGCCGCGCTCCTGGCCTGTCTTATGAGCTATTTTTTCTTCGGCGATGTCAAGGAAACGATGACGAGCATACCCCTTTTGTTTGTCATGCTCTTAGGCCTGTCGGTCTATGTGTCCATCATGCACTCGTTTAAAACCATCACTGAGCAATATGCCATGCGCGAGGAAAACCAGAAGATGCAGGCGGAGCGGGAATATCTGCAGCTGGCCGCTGGAACTATGTCCGGGAGACTCAAGCTGATGGAGGAGGCGTCGGCGCAGAACAGCCGCGCCGCCCATGACCGCCGCCACTTCAACAATGTGCTTCTGGAGCTTTTGGAGCGGGGAGAAACCGGCGAGGCCGCCGCTTTGCTGCAAAGCCAGAATCAGGCGACGCCGATCATCAGCAAGATCTACTGTGAAAACCCCGCCGTCAACGCCGCCGTCTGCCACTACGCCGGTCTTGCAGCGCAAGCGGGCATTCCGGCGGAGATTGTGCTGGATATTCCCGACAATTTAAATGTTGATGCTCTGGAGCTATCCATGGTGGTTTCAAATCTGATGGAAAACGCCATTCAGGCCTGCGAATGCCTGTCCAAGAACCAGACACCCTATCTCCGCTTTACCTGCCGAAGCGTTGGACGGCTGCTGCTGGAGATGGAAAACCCCTGTGCCGAGGGCACTGTACTTGACAAAAACGGCTATCCTGTCGCCCGCGAGGAGGGCCATGGCATCGGCAGCAAGAGCGTCCTTGC
Source organism: Lawsonibacter sp. (assembly GCA_034927465.1). Lineage (GTDB taxonomy): Bacteria > Bacillota > Clostridia > Oscillospirales > Oscillospiraceae > Lawsonibacter. The sequence continues at coordinate 3,865 of JAYFPV010000115.1, read as the reverse complement.
ATTTGCAAAAAAGTATGACGGCGAGTTGCTGTATAAAATTCAAAAAGGTGTTTTCCGGGTGCGCCTTCTCGTGTGAGAATACAGGAATTTCAGTTTGTCAAGAGTGAATTTCAAGTGAATATAAGTTTTTTAAGTGTAAAAATGAGCCTTTTAAGTGTAAAGGCTCATTTTTTCTTTTGCCCATGCTATTCTCTTTTGGAAAATTGTAGGAATGTCTGCATGAACTTCTGCCGAAAGGAGCGTGACTTGATGGAAAACCGCAGGCGTGAGGATGTGCCGCTGAACGCTCCTAATGCCGAGGGAAACGTGTGGCCAAAGCAGGTTTGCCCCGCCTTTGAGCCGAGAGCCGGCGCACCGCCTGGGCTGCGTCAATGCTGGTACTGCCGCTGCGCCGATTTTCATCTGGACAAACCCCGCGCGCTGGATGTGGGCATTTGCTGCTGGCCGAAGAAAATACTTTAACGCGCAGCCATAAGGCGGCTATTGCCTCATCCGTGCCGCTGCAGAACATATGGCAACCACCCCTGCGGAAAGGTGAACTATTAGAATCAATTTTTTAAGTTTAAAAACAAGAGGAGCAACCATATGAAAAAGAGATTGTTAAGCATCCTGCTGTGTCTGTGTACGGTAGTCAGTCTACTGCCAACAGCAGCCTTTGCAGCCGGAAACACCATAGCGCCCGCCGCCAACACCTTGGAGGCCCTGCGCGATGCTTTTAGCAAGGCCCAAAGCGGCGACACAGTACAGCTCACCGGAGATATTACGTCAAGCAGCGATTCCTTTAATTACATTGTTATAAACAAAGCTGTGACCTTGGACTTCGCTGGCTTCACCATCCATTTTAACGCTGTCGGCACCGGCGCTTCGGCCCTCAGCGGCTTGTTTTATTTAAATAACGGTGGCAGTCTAACCCTCAAGGGTCCCGGCGGCGCTATTCTATCCGGCAATTATTCCGAATTTGTGCAAGCCAATACGGGAAGCAAGCTCACCGTTGAAAGCGGTACATATTCGAGCGTCGCCACAACGAATGGCGATCTTATAATTGCCTACGGCGCCGCAGTGGAAATAAAGGGCGGCGCTCTGAGCTCAAAAAGCTATTATACCTTGGGATTCGGTGATGGCTCCATTAATATCTCCGGCGGTACTGTGACGGCTGACGGCACATATGCGTTGGTTAGCAATGGCACCTCACTGACGATGACGGGTGGTACCATATCCTCCAACGCCGATTTGACAGCCTACGTGGCTTCCAGCGGCAGCATCAATATGACTGGCGGCACAATTTCCAACACCGGCTCAGGCGTTGCCCTGGCTATACAGGACACTGCAAAAGCTTCCACCCTCAGTGGCGGCAAAATCACAGCGGCGAGTGGCTTTGGCATTTATTCCGCCAGCAAACTGACCGTTGCAGACGGCGCTGTCATCACTTCAGTCTCTGGCGGCGGACTGCGCTCGGACGGCACGCTTACGATCACCGGCGGCAGCATTAGCTCCGACTCCGGCATAGCACTGGTCAATGGCGGCAGCATGTCAATGGCAGGCGGTACGGTCCACTCAGGTTCAAATAATAGTCTGCTTAATGCAAGCCCCGCGGGGAAAAGTGCCACCATTACCGGAGGCAGCCTCACCTCCGATACCGGCATTGTTGCCTTAAACTACGCCGATGGGGCATTGAACATCAGCGGCGGGAGCATCGCCACAACGGGCGGCGACTGTGCGGTGCTGAACTACGCCGCGGGCACGGTGAACATCACCGGCGGCACGCTGGCCGCTAAAAACGCCACCATCATCAACAACGACGCAGGTACAGTGAAGTTCAGTGCCGGAACCATTGAGAGCATCGTAAATTTTAACGAAAGCGGCAACATTGTCGTGGACGGCGGCTCCATCAAGACGATTCAGGGCGCAACCCCGAAAAACAGCGCGGGCACGGCGCTTCGGCAGTATCCCATTCAGATAACCGGCAAGCCGAGCACCCCCATCGCCGACGGCGAGCTGAGCTTTACCCCCGCGGTTACATACGGCTTTTCTGGCGTCACCACCGATAGTAACAGCATGATCTACCTCTGGCTTCCCCAAGGCGAGACAAGCGCTGTTTACAAGACCGGGAGCGAGGCCGCCCTGAGCGGTGGCCTTTCCGGTGCCGGTTATACCACCGTACTGCCGAATTTCACTGCATCTGTCACGGTTTACCTAGACAATGAAGTGTGGACAAGCACCACCAGCTCCATTCTGCTGTCCGAGTCGCCCACAAGCGGTTTTGGCTTCGGGCCGTCAAAAGCCATCCTGCCCGACGGCAACATGATTACAAGCGGTGTTTGCACCTTCTCCGGTCTGGATGAGAGCAAGACCTATTACGTCTGGGCGCCTGACATCATTGGATATTCCTGTGTGGGCACCACTGGGGCAAACGTGCTTACGACAGGCAATTTGAGTGTACGCGTCGACTACTACAGCATCACGCTTGCCAAAGGTGCTGGTATTACGGCCACAGACGTTCCGTTTACCCCCCTGCGCAAGGGCTCCTCAGGCCCCATCACCGCCGCCCTGGAAGACGGCTATAGCTTCAAAAACTGGCTTAATACCGGCACGAGCAGCGTTTTCAGCCCGGATAAGGACACGCAGGTGAGTAATATCTCCGCGCCGGTCAGCCTCACTGCCGTCGGGGAGCTGAACGTTTATGACGGTGCGGTGACGGTGAAGAAGAATAATGCGGAATGGTCGGACAGCGGCAAAACCATTGTGCTGTCCCCGTCGAGTTCCGACGCTGCCGCTGAGGGCGCAAGGACTGTTACCGCTTCCAGCGCAACGGTCAGCTTTACCGCCCTTGACCCCCGGGTGACCTATTACGTTTGGGTGGACGGCGTGTTGACCGACCAGACCATCACCTCTCACGCTACCGCCACTACACTGGATTATTACACGGTGACGGTAGCGATAGGCACGAATATCGCTTCCGTAACCATCAACGGTTCCGGCGATTCGCTCACCGTCCTGAAGGGAGGCAGCGCAACCATCGACGCAGTTGCGGCTGCGGACAAAATATTCAGCCGCTGGCAAACTGACGACGGTGCGCTGTACAGCACCACGGCAGCAACCACGATTTCCAACATCACTGCGCCAATCAGTCTCACCGCTGTGGGTGCGGTGGATAAATACAACGCCACTGTGACCGTTAATCTCGACGGCGGAAACAACTGGACGGCCCAGAGCAAAATACCCCATAAGCTCGTGCTGTCCACGTCGGCAGCTGAGTGTGGCGCAATCAGCGGAGCCTTCGATGCCGCCACTGGCAAGTACGCCTTCTCCAAGCTCTCCGGCAGCGGCGTGTACTACCTTTGGGACGCGGATACGCTCCAGCTTGTCAGCGCGACACCCATCACCGATACGGCTAATACCGTCACGGTGGATTACTACACCGTAACCGTAACCAATCACGACACCACAAACATCACCGCCGTTACCGGCGGCGGCGTGTATCTTAAGGGCAGTAGCGCCACCGTAACCGCCACACCCGTGCAGTATTACAGGGCGCTGTGGGACGGCGTGGCAACGGGCCTGAACACCTATGAAATCAGCAATGTCAGCGCGGCGAAAACCATTGTCGTCACCGCCGAAAAGGCCATGTACACCGGCGTAATTACCCTGAAGCTGGATGCGGGAAGCCCTTATGCCGGGCAGACCGTCACACTGAAGGCCGGTGCGGACGCCCCTGTTGCCACTACGGAAGCAAGCGGCGTTTACAGCTCCGTCAGTCAGCTCGACCCCGCCAAAGCCTATCAAGTGCTGGTGGGCGGCGTAGATACCGGCACGACCCTTACCGGTAGCGTGAGCAGCGCGACGGTGCAGTATTACACTGTGTCGG
>JAYFPV010000412.1:0-4323 GCA_034927465.1 Lawsonibacter sp. | reverse complement strand
GCCTCCGGCTCCATCATATTCCAGGCCCGTCTGGTCAGCTGTCTATTTTCATACATGGCCAAGCTGTTCCAAAGCTGAAAACTCCTTGGAATATCCACTCCCGCAGGGCACGGCATACAGTAGCGGCAGCCGGTGCAGCCGTTTTTCAGCTGGCGGCGGAGCAGCCGGGCGGTCTCCTCTACGGCCAACCGCTCTTCTTCCCTCAGGGGGCAAAACGGGCTGAAGGTATTCAAATTGTCCTCCAGCTGTTCCGGCGTGGTCATTCCGCTGAGCACCACCTTCACCCCCGGCTGGCTGGCCACCCAGCGCATGGCCCAGGAGGCCGCGGAGGCCTTTGGGGCCAGCGCCCGGAGAAGCGCCATAACTTCATCCGGCAGCTGAGCCAGAGAGCCGCCCTTCACCGGCTCCATCACCACCACCGGAACCCTTTTGCGATTGGCAAGCTCCAATCCTCTCAGCCCCGCCTGATGGTCCGTGTCCATATAGTTGAGCTGAATCTGGCAGAAGTCCCACGACCGGTACTGTAAGATGTCCTCAAACACCTCATACCCGTCGTGAAAGGAGAACCCCAGATACCGCAGCTTCCCCTCCCGCTGGTATTCCTCCAGCAGCTCAAGAATCCCCAACTCCACCATATGATTCCAGGTCTTCCGGCTCAGGCTGTGCAGCAGGTAGAAATCCACATAATCGGTCCGAAGGCGCTCCAGCTGTGTCTGGAAGATCTCCACCGCCCGCTCCCGGCTGTCCACCGCCCAGCAGGGCAGCTTGGTGGCCAAATTGAAGCACTCTCTGGAATATCCGGTCAGCGCTTGGCCCAAAAAGGTTTCGCTCTCCCCCTCATGGTAGGGCCAGGCCGTGTCATAATAGGTAACCCCCGCGGCCATAGCCCGGTCAATCAGGGCTTGGGCCTTTTCCGTATCCAGTTTGTGTGTCTCCTGGTCCAGTGGGAAGCGCATACACCCGTACCCCAGCAAGGAAGGACTGATCCCAGTTCCAGTCATTCTGCGGTATTCCATCTCCTCACCTCTTTTCCAGCTCCTCAGCCATTTGCTCCACGGCTTGGGCGACATAGGTCGGCAAGCTTTGTTCCTTGAGTCCTGCTACCACGACTCCGCAGCTGTTCATGGGCACCAGAAATTTCTTTGCCCGGCAGGCGCCCACCGCCTCCGCCATCGCGGGGGTCACTTCCCCCAAAATCGCGTGGGCCACCACAATCCCAATTGGGCCCAGCACCGCGTCTGCATCCGTCACGCCCCGGATCACCGGGTTTTCTCCCGTGGCGCCAAAGTCCGCCCCCGCTTTCAGCATGGTGGAGGTGGCGATGCTGTTGGTCCCCAGCGCATACACCTGAGCCTGTGGAAGGCGCGCCTTGACTCCTTCCACCAATAGTTTTCCCAGACGCCCCCCCTGCCCGTCCACAACGACAAGTTTCATTGCGCTCTCTCCTTCGACTCCATCCGTATTTTTGTTATCCAAAGCATATTTCCAGGTCTTTTGAACGAAGCTCGCCAATCTCAACGAAAAAATAAGGCCACCCGCCGAATCCGCGCATAAGATGGCCAGGGAGGTGGTTTCCATGCGTTCCCTATTTGACAGCAACAGCTGTGACCTGCTGGTGTTGGCGGTTGTCTTGGCCGTCCTGCTGGCTCAAGACCAAGATCAGAATCAGATCGCAAAAATGGCTGCCTTCTTCACCGTTGTCGGAGATACGCTGGGTTTGTTCGCCCTCCAGCCCGGCCTGTTCACCTGCTGCAAAGAAATCCTCCCAGCACTTGACACTTCGTCGAAACTTTGTGCAGACGACAAGGGGGCGAATCAGACATCAAAATAGTCCCGAATCTCATCCATGCGATCCATAGCCGCTTGGTATCCCTTTGCCCACAGCAGGCGCAGCTTATCCGGGTTACGCTCGGTGCGGGACACTCCCATGGTGGAATCCGGCGCGATGACAAGCAGTTTGCCCTGCCGCTCCAGTTCAAAAATCCGGTTTCGGTCGGCATTATAGACCTCTGCCCGTCGCTCCATTGCGGTAACAAAATTTGGATACTCCCGATACGTCTTGCGAATCAGGCGCATCAGCTTGTCCGGTTTGCGCACATAGTCCCGTGAATGGCTCAGCACCACGGCCACCCGATCACAGCCCTGATCCAGCGCACGCTGCCATGGAATGGCGTCCGACACCCCGCCATCCAGATAGGGCTGCCCATTGATATGATAGATGGGAAACATCAGCGGCATGGCACAGGTTGCCTGAAGCAGCTCGGAATGCCTGTCCCGACGGGACACCTCGATGTAATCGGCCTTCCCCGTGTTTAGGTTCGTCACCACTGCCTCCACTTGGCCTGGATATGCCGCAAAGGCGTCGTAGTCAAAGGGAATCAGCTCGTTTGGAATGGTATCATAGGCAAATTTCAACCCAAAATAGCTGTGGTTGTGCCGATCGGCCAGATTATGCATCCCCATATACCGGCGATCGGAGGCATATGTAGTGACCACCTCCAGGTTGCGGCGCGGCTGGCGGGAAAGATAACTCACCCCGTAGGCAATTCCCGCTGAGACACCAATCAGGTAGTCGGGTATAATGTTCCCCTCCAGAAACCCGTCACATACGCCGCTGGAAAAAATCGCACGGAGGGCACCTCCCTCCAGAACCAGTCCTGTCTTCATTGGTTGAACCTCTTTCCTTCCGCTTCCGGATCGCTGTCCGGACAAATCGTGCCTCCGGATCGGCGCCGGCCAGACAAGGCACAGTGAGCATCCCCTCTCCCATTGACCTTCTGAGGCGAACGGGTGCGTAAAGCGGTTTATATAATAAACATTATTATACCCTTGCATTTTGTTTTTTGCAATCAGATTGACAGGCGGCCTTTCCTGGCATATGATGATCCCATCATATTTTTTGAAAGGCCGGATTCATATGGGCAACCTATACTCCAGTGTGGAAGCACTGATCGGAAATACTCCCCTCCTGCGCTTGGACCGCTACGGAAACGACCATCACCTTCCATCCACGGTGCTGGCAAAGCTTGAATTTTTAAACCCCGCTGGCTCGGTCAAGGATCGGGTCGGTCAGTTTCTCATTCAGGATGCGGAACAACGAGGGATTCTGAAGCCCGGTTCTACCATCATCGAACCCACCTCGGGCAACACCGGCATCGGTCTTGCCTGTGTGGCTGCCGTCCGAGGCTACAAGGTCATCCTGACCATGCCGGACACCATGAGCGCAGAGCGGCGCGCCATGCTGGCCGCCTACGGCGCCCAGCTGGTTCTCACCCCCGGAGCCCAAGGCATGCAGGGTGCGGTGGAGGAAGCTAAGGCGTTGGCCGCTTCCATTCCGGGAAGCTTTCTGCCGGGGCAGTTTGACAATCCCGCCAACCCCGAAGCGCACTACCGCACCACCGGACCCGAAATCTGGCGGGATACCGATGGGCAGGTGGATCTTTTTGTGGCTTGTGTCGGCACCGGCGGCACGTTGTCTGGAACCGGTCGATATTTAAAGGAGCAAAATCCAGCCATTCAGGTGGTGGCGGTAGAGCCCGATGCCTCTCCTCTTCTGTCCGGCGGACAGGCTGGCCCCCACCAAATTCAGGGAATCGGAGCCAATTTTATCCCTACGGTTCTGGATCGCTCCATTTACGATCAGGTCATTCGGGTCAAGGACGAAGATGCATTCCAAGCGGGGCGCGAGCTTGTCCGCACCGAAGGAGTCCTGGCCGGCATTTCTTCCGGCGCAGCCCTGTGGGCGGCGAGCCGTCTGGCCGAAATGCCGGAAAACAGGGGAAAGACCATTGTGGTTTTGCTGCCGGATTCCGGAGATCGCTATTTTTCCTCTCCCATGTTTTTATAAAATCCTTGTTTCCAATTTTTGTGACCGCATAATTTGGCTGGAAGCGCCCAACACTAGGGATACATTATCCGATAAGGAGGTATCCCATGAAACGTTTTGTCCCCTTCCGGCGGACGCTGACGCCTTTGCTGGTTCTGGCGATGCTCTGTACCCTGGTACTCCCCGCGTCCGCATTCTTCTGGAACCGAAGTGGCTCCGCGCCCTATGTGGCCGACTTCTCCAAAAATGGACTGATCGGCACCATCATCGCCTTTGACCCGAAGGACTTTGTGGTCAAGACCAACAACAAAGCCCAGCTGAACAGCATTACCATCCGGTCCATTCCGGATCCAGGTGCCGGCACTCTGGTCATTGGCGGCCGGCCCGTGGCAGTCGACTCTGTGATTGACAGCACTGCTCTGGGCGGCCTGCGGTTCCAGGCCTCTCAAAATCCCACGATCACAACCACTGCGTTTACGTTCACCCCCTCGTTCTCC
>JAYFPV010000454.1:0-11948 GCA_034927465.1 Lawsonibacter sp. | reverse complement strand
GGCATACCGTTTGGCCTGTGGAGCAAACCCATTTTCGGGGAACATCAGGCTACTGATGTATTGGTAACAGAAACGGGCCCAGCCATCCTCCGGGGTTTCCGGGCACACCTGGCTTAGCACCGGGGCGCACAGATCCAGCACCTGGGTGCAGCGGAGACGTTCCCGAATGGGAAACAGGGATGCCACCCCCTCGGACCAAACAGGGTTTTTCAATAAGTCCAAAGTGGTTTTCCGGTTGGGGAGAGCAGTCAGCCGGAGGGAGATCAAAGCCTCTGCAATCTCACGATTGACTTGGCGAATCAGCTTATCATGCATGGAGTGACCCACCTTTCTCTTGCTGTGGGGGAAGGATGGAGCGATTGGTTTTGATTTGGGTGCGTGCGTATCGTCCGAATGAGCATGTGCGATAAAAACAGAGTGTACGCCTCTCAGGCAGAAAAATCCCCCGGTTCCGTAGGAATTCGTTTGGAAAAACCGACTGTACGGCAGATCGTTTTCCGCCTGCTTTCTGGTTATTATACCATATTTGTTTCGGCTTGGAAAGAGAGCGGAGAAAGAAAAAGGCCCCGGAGCCAACGGAAAAGGCTCCGGGGCAGGATGAGAAACTCAGGCGTCTTGCTGTTTCAAACGTTGGCTCCATACCTGGCTGACCACAGCACCAAGCAGCAGGATATTGCCGCAGAAGTACAGCCAGACAAGGAGGATAATCAGAGAGGCCAGAGAGCCATATACCAGGGCGTATCGGGAGGACATGCCGATAAACCAGGAAAAGAGCGCCGAGCAGGCCACCATGGCCAAAGCAGTGATCAGAGCAGCCAGCCGCAGCACCCGCCTGGGTGCGGTTCCCTTGGGAGTGCCGACCCAGTAGACGGCCAGGACCAGCAGTAGGACAGCGCAAAACAGCAGCAGGTAGCGCATCCATTTCCACAGCTCGGACAGCGGTTCCAGCGGGACCAACTCGACCAGGCGGCTTGGTAAATGCTCTTCCAGCAGCCAGAAAAACCAGTCTCCGGTGAAGATAACGATAACGGAAAGGTAAATAGTCAGCAGAAACAAAGCGGACAGGATGATGCTGAGAATCATACGGCCAAACCCGTTGTCCCGGTGCACCTGATACAGCTCGTCCATGGTGAGAAACAGGGTGCGCAGTCCGGCCGAGGCGGACACCAAAATGGTGAACAGGCTGGCCCACAGCAGAGCAGAGGAGTGGATGCCCGCCACGTAGGTGAGATAATCTGCCATAACCGAGAGGGCTCCTGATGGAAGAAACTGATTCAGGCCTTGAAGGACCTGTTCCAGACTTAGGTGAAACAGACCGATGAAGTAATTGACGCACATGAGCAAGGGGAACAGAGTCATGATTAGAAAATAGGACAACGCTGCGGCGGAGCGGGACACACCTGCCCGGCCATACGTGTCCGCCACCTCCAGCCCAAAGGAGATGGGAGAAAGCGACAAAATTTTCTTCAACATAGACCGTGCCACTCCTTCCCGGTATTAGTTTACCAAAGGACAAGGCCGAAAAAGGAAGAATTCGGAGACCGGACCGCCTTTTGCGCAAAGATACGAAAAAAGCCGTCTGTAATTAAAACAGACGGCTTTCGATGTTGCAAGCCTCAGGCCAGCTTGTTCAGCTTGATGGTCATGCTGCTCTTCTTGTTAGCGGCATTGTTCTTATGCAGCAGCCCCTTGGCAGCGGCCTTATCCACCGCCTTGACAGCTACCTTGTAAGCAACATCGGCCTCGCTGCGGTTGCCTTCCGTTACTACGGCGTCAAACTTCTTCAGTTCGGTCTTCAGCGCGGACTTTACGGCCTTATTTTGCGTAGCCTTGGTCTGGGACACCAGCACGCGCTTCTTGGCAGACTTGATATTCGGCAAACCAAACACCTCCTCCGATTTTCATCGTTCAATTTAGGCACAGTGTGCCTGTGCAGATATGTATTCTATCATTGGCGCAGAAAAAAATCAACTATTTTTTTCTTTTTTTTCGAAAGGGGCGGATAGATTTCAAGTGAAAGTGAAAAATAGGGAATGTCAGGAAAAAAGCGCACAACATCTTGGGGAAGGAAACGGTCACGTATGCGAATGAGACGAACGGACCTGGCCATGGAGGCCAGGGAGCTATGGCAGGAAACCGCCAAGGACACCACAAAATTGTCTGGAGTGGAGGCGGCGGACGGTGAACGGGAGGGAATTCAGGTCACCACGGTGCGTATTTTGAATCAGGAGGGGGAACAGGCCCTTGGGAAGCCGAAGGGAACGTATGTGACCCTGCTTCTGGAGGGGGTGGCCCGCCGGGATGAGGATATTTTCGGCCGCGCTGCCCGGGCCATCGGGGCCGAGCTGGCCGATCTGCTGAAGGCGGTCCCTCCCCAGGGAATGGCGTTAGTGGTTGGCTTGGGCAACCGGGCCATTACCCCGGATGCCATCGGCCCAAAGGTTCATGAGCACACACTGGTCACCCGCCACCTGGTGGCTCAAATGCCGGAGCAATTCGGCCATATGCGGCCGGTGGCCTCTCTGGCGGCCGAAGTGTTGGGCAGCACGGGAGTGGAAAGCGGAGAGGTGGTACGGGCCGTATGCGAAAGAATTCACCCCGACTGCGTTGTGGTAGTGGACGCGCTGGCCTCCCGGTCGCTGGCGCGGCTGTGCCGGACGGTACAGCTGGCAGACACTGGCATTATCCCGGGTTCCGGGGTGGGCAACCACCGTCTTGCCCTGAATCAGGAGACGTTGGGGGTGCCGGTGGTGGCGCTTGGGGTGCCGACGGTGGTGGAGGGGTCCACGCTGGCGGCAGATTTGATGGCCACCGACGAACTGCCCAATTTGGGGGAAGGACGGGACCTGCTGGTGACCCCAAAGGACATTGACAGCCAGGTGGCCGACCTGGCCAAAATTGTCGGCTATGGAATCAGTCTGGCCCTTCAGCCCACCATGACGGTGGCCGACCTAGATCTGCTGCTGAGCTGAAATAACCCGGCAGCAAGTCTGTCAGAGACTCTGGATGATCAGGATCAACACGATATTGACCAGATACAGCAGAGCCAGTGAGGCCAGCTGTTCCCACTCCTTATTGTCCATGCGTCTCCCCCTTTTTCATTCTGGAGATAGTGTACGGGTGGGACAAGAGGGAATATACCGGCAAAAATGGGGACAGACTAGATGTAAATACTGGGAACGATGCTGTCCAAGGAAAGGATGTGACATATATGGTTAAGGGTATCACCCGACAGGTCATTTTGGTGAAATCCCCCGATCCCAAGCTGTTCGAGGAGGCTATTTTTATTGTCAAGGAGGAGGCTCTGGCCCGGGAGGGGGTCAGTGCAGACCGCGTGCTGAAGGAGGCCCGTCAGGCCGCCGACATCTATTTGAAGCAGGGAAAGGCGTGGAACCGACGCTTGGAGCGGCTACCCGGGCTTGCGTGGGGGGCACTGGGGGCAATTCTAGCATCTCTGGGTTGGGCGGCCTGGCTGTTTCTGCTGTAACCACTGGGTGTCGGGCGCATAGAATAAAGGGACGGAAGGGGCCGGAGCTCCTTCCTGTCCCAATTTCAAAGCTTCCAACCCTGGATTTGTCAAAAATAAAGGAGATTTGTACTTATGTGTGGAATCTGTGGCTTTTGTGCCTTTGACCGGAACAACGGTACCCCGGCTTGGCGCGAGACGGGTCACCGGATGGGAGAGACGCTGAACCACCGGGGGCCGGATGACAAGGGCCTGTGGCAGGGGAACGACTGCGTGCTGGTTCACCGCAGGCTGTCGGTGATGGACCCCAGTCGGGGTCAACAGCCTATGATCAAGACCATGGACGGGGCAGACTATGTCCTGGTCTACAACGGAGAGCTGTACAATGCCCCCAACCTGCGCCGGGAGTTAGAAGCGGAGGGTTTTTCCTTTGATACCACCTGCGACACCGAGGTGCTGCTGTATGCCCTGATTGCATGGGGAGAGGCGGCGCCGGAAAAGCTGGAGGGCATTTTTGCGTTTGTATTCTGGGACGGAGCGCGACAGAGAATGCTCTGCTGCCGGGACCGGTTCGGGGTGAAGCCCTTTTTCTACGCCTGGCGGGATGGGGCCTTCGTCTTTGCTTCGGAGTTGAAAGCTCTGTTTGAATACCCCGGTTTGGAGCCGCGTCTGGGCCCGGACGGGCTGCGGGAAGTGCTGGGCATTGGCCCGGCCCGCACTGCCGGCGTGGGGGTGTTCCAGGGGATAGAGGAGCTGCCTCCCGCTGCCCTGATGGTCCTGACCCCAGGCGGCGCGGCCGTCCGGCGCTATTGGGAGCTGGCCAGCCGACCCCATGAGGATGATTATGCGACTACCGTGGAGCGAGTGCGGGAGCTGGTCACCGGAGCAATCCGCCGCCAATTGGTATCCGACGTGCCGCTGTGCACCTTTTTGTCTGGGGGACTGGACTCCTCAATTATCACCGCCGAGGCCGCCCAAACATATACTGAGGAGGGACGGCCTGCATTGGAGACTTATTCCTTCGACTATGTGGGCAACGAAAAATTTTTTCATACCTCTGCCTTCCAGCCCGATACCGACGCCCCCTATGCGAAGCAAATGGCGGACGCCTTTCATACCCGCCATCGTGTGTTGCAGTGTGACATTCCCTCCCTGTCCATTCTACTGGAGGAGGCGATGGCGGCCCGTGATCTGCCCGGGATGGCCGACGTGGACTCCTCCCTGCTGTACTTCTGCCGTCAGGTGGCCAAAGAGCACGTGGTGGCCCTGTCCGGGGAGTGCGCCGACGAGGTCTTTGGCGGCTATCCCTGGTTTGAACGGGAGGATATGCTGTCGGCCGGCACGTTCCCCTGGTGTCCGGACCTGAGCCCTCGGCGGGAGATTTTTGACCGGGCATTGTGGACAGATCTCCAGGTGGAAGACTACATTCGGGGACGTTATGAGCAGTCTCTGGCTGCCTGCCCCCGGCTGGAGGGCGAGCGGCCTGGCGAGGCCCGCCGCCGCGAGGTGGGCTGGCTGTCTATCCATTGGTTTATGGCCTGTCTGCTGGAGCGGAAAGACCGAATGAGCATGGCCTCTGGGCTGGAGGTGCGGGTGCCCTTCTGTGATCATCATCTGGTGGAATATGTGTGGAATATTCCCTACGCCATGAAGGCCATGAACGGCCAGCGCAAGCAGGTGCTCCGGGACGCGGCGCGGGGACTGCTGCCCGAATCGGTGCGGGCGCGCCCCAAGTCCCCTTATCCCAAAACCCACGACCCGCTGTACGAGCAGATGGTGCGGGCGAAGCTGGCCTTCATTTTGGATGATCCCGGCGCCCCGATCCACAGTCTGGTGGACGCCAAGGCGCTGCAGTCCGGTCTGATGGCAGGCGCCGGAGACTATGGGCGGCCCTGGTTCGGCCAGCTGATGGCCGGCCCGCAAATGCTGGCTTATCTGATCCAAATTAACGCCTGGATGGCGCGCTTTCATCTGTCCATTTGATTATTCTAGTTTGTTTCTTCCATTCCTCCTTATCTGGCACCCTGACGAACTTCGTCGGGGTGCTTTTTATGTCGATCGTGTCGAAATCAGTAGCCGACTTACAAAAAGACACCACGCTCCAGCAAGTGGCTTTCCAGCCGACGGATATGCTGAGATGCCTCTTTCTTTCTGGTTACCCCCGCAGCGCGGCAGATGGTGTTGATGAGAGCTAGGCAGCCGGAATAGCACAGTGTGTAGCTGCTGGTGGTGGAAACGCAGTGGAAGGCTAGATCTGCGTAAGGATACGCAGGAGACAGACCTGTGTCGGTAATCAGGGCCACAGGGACCCCGGCCTCGTGAAGATCCCGAAGGGCGTCAATTACTTGGGCGGTGTACCGGGGAAAGGTAATGGCAATTACCAGGTCTTCCTTGTCCACAACTGACATCTGATCCAGATAATCGCATACGCCAAAGGTGATTCCGTAAACTTTCAGGTTTAAATAGCGCAGGGTGTTAACAAAAAACTCTGCCATGATGCCGGACGCCCGTCCACCGGTAATGTAGATGTGCTTGGCCTTGGCCATCATAGACAAAAGCTTGGGCAGGTTTTCACGGTTGACGGGGTCAGAGAGCGTAGCTTGAATGGCGCTTATGTCTTCCTCCATCTCCAGAGCAAAAAAACGGGCCTCGTCCTCTTGACCCGAGTCGCTCTCCGACAGTTTGTTGAACATGACCAGTTCGGAATGGGCATAGTCTGAAAATACCTTTTTGAATTCCGTAAACTTGTCGTAGCCCAGGTGATTGCAAAATTTGACAATTGTGTTGTCGCTGACTCCAATATTTTTTGCTAGGGAGGTAATGGTTAAAAAGGGGATCTGATGATAATTTTCCACTACATAGGCGGCGACCAATCTCTGGGCTGCTGAAAAATCTCCCTGTTCCTGCCGAATTTGGGACAGCACCTCCTGTAAATTCATACTTTATGCGCTCCTCCTGGCCCGTCGGACAGACCTTAATTTATATCAATTTCTGATCGGCTAAGTCAATTTATTTTTCTTAAAGTGGGAATTTATTTTATCATACCAAAATATTGAGGCAAATAATATCTAAAATTTAAAATTTCTTTTGGCATATTTGTCACTTGAAAATAATAAAATTTATGATATTATCAGTGAAAGAAAAAAATTATTTTTTAGCAAGACTTATTGAGGGAAATTTTCGCTTTTTGCCAGATCAAATGTCGGCGGCGGAACATAGCCGGGCATTGCGTCTCCGCGACCGAATTTGATATATAGTTTAGAAGGGAGAAATGAAGCTATGATACCGATTGAAAAAATAGCAAGCAGTACGTTGTCCAACCTACTCTACTATGTGGCGATTGTTGGAGTGTTGCTGGTCATCGCCACCATGATCCGACTAAAAGCCCCTTTCCTTCGTAAGGCATTTGTTCCAGCTTCTTTGATTGCGGGCCTGATGGGGTTAATTCTGGGCCCCTATGCGCTGAAGGTGATTTCTGCCGACATGATGGCCAGCATTGGCGGCCTCCCGGGCCAGATGATTACGATCGTTTTTGCCTGTATGCTGCTTGGCGTGAAAAAGCAGGAGTCAGGCAAAGCCATGTTCCACGACGCGGCGGCAGGCCTGGGCTGGCTGTGGTCCAGCAGTTTTATGCAGGTTGGCGTAGTGTGCCTGCTGTGTGCGGTTTTCTTTACCCCCGTCATGGGTGTTAACCCGCTGTTTGGATCCTTGTTCGAGATTGGGTTTGCTGGTGGACATGGCACGGCTGGCGGCATGGCCAGTGTGTTCCAAGATCCGACTCTGCTCAACTGGGCCGATGGTGCAGATCTGGGTATGACCACCGCCACGATTGGGCTGCTGATGGGCATTTTCGGCGGTATGATTATCATCAACTACGGGGTGCGGAAAAAGTACACCAAGGTGCTGACAGAACCGGCTGCCGCTGGGAATGCCAAGGAAGTATTTGCCGAGAGTGAGCGCCAGCCGGCCGCCTATGCCACCGTCAGCCAGGATGTGGTAGAGCCGTTTGCTTTTCATCTTGGAATAATCGGCATTGCCATCCTGATCGGCCGCGCGTTCGTATGGGGCTTCGGTGCAGTAGTGGGCTATAAGGGTCTGCCCCTATTTCCTTTTGCTATGATCGGCGGATGGATGATAAACGCCGTTGTTCAGCGTACTGCGCTGAAAGATCTGCTTGACCGAGGTATTTTTCAACGCATTCAGGGCATGGCCCTGGAAATATTGGTGGTTGCAGCCATGGCCTCCATTAAAATTCCTGTGGTGTTGGCCTACTGGCTGCCCTTGCTGATTGGCACCATTGTTGTCATGGCTTTTATGTTGGTGTGGTTTTTCTGGGTCAGTCCCCACGTCTTCCAGGACTGCTGGTTTGAGCAGGGGATCATTCGATATGGCGCCTTTACCGGCGTGGCTGCGGTTGGTTACATGTTGCTGCGTACCGCCGACCCCAAGATGGAGACAGAGGCGGGTACCATCTATGCCTTAGATTGCCCCTTCATGAGTCCTTTCATTGGCGGCGGACTTGTGACGGCCGCGTACCCTTATATCATTTTAAACATGGGCGCATTGCCCACCGGACTTATTTTCTGTGCTGCTTCCGCCGCCATCCTTCTCGTACTTCGGATTGCTTTTTGGAATAAAAACGCCAAGCGGGAGCAGCGTTGAACTAAATTGATTGGTTACTTGCGTTTCTGTGCCCCGCCGCGTCCGGCTGCGGTGGGGCATAGGTATGGAAAAACAATATTTTGGAGGCATATACAACTATGGAGACAACTGTTGCTGTGATCGGAGCTGGCAACGGGGGTACCGCCATTGCCGGATACTTGTCCAGTCTGGGTGTTAAGGTCAACCTGTGTGATCTGTTTCCTCAGTACTTAGAGGGCATCCAAGCTGCCGGCGGCATTAATTTGACCCTGAACGGCAAAACAACATACCAATCCCTAAACCTGATTACCGAGGATGCGGCCCAGGCAATCCAGGGCGTCCACCTGATTATGGTGGTTACTCCGTCCTTTACGCATAAAATGATTGCCGCGGCCTGCTGCGCTAAGCTTACAGACGGGCAGATGGTGGTTTTGAATCCCGGCCGCACCGGCGGTGCACTGGAATTCCTTGCCACCATTCACGGAGAAGGCTGTACTGCAGATATCACGGTAGCCGAGACCCAGACCCTGATTTACTCCTGCCGAAAAACTGGGCCTGCATCAGTGGAAATTTACGGGACGAAAAAAGAGGTGGCGCTGGGAGCATTTCCCGCCAACCGCATTCAGCGGGTATTGGATCTGCTTCACCCCTTCTACCCCCAGTTTGCTCCGGCCAAAAATTGCTTGGAAACCAGCCTGTCCAACATTGGGGCCCTCTTCCATCCCACGCCTGTCCTGCTGAACATTGGCCGCATTGAAAGTGATCCCAATGGCTACCGCTACTACTGGGATGGGATCTCCCCTTCGGTTGCTGTGCTGATTAAGGCAATCGACACCGAACGCATGGCGGTTGCGCAAGCCTACGGCATCCGTATCCTCAACGCAGAGGAGTGGCTGCGCCAGTCCTACGATACATATGGAGATGATTTGTACCAGCTGCTTCAGAACAACCGGGCATATGAAGATATTATGGCACCCAAGACCATACAGGCCCGCTATGTCACCGAGGATGTGCCGATGAGCCTGGTGCCGATTTCTACCTTGGGGCGGACTGCCGGCGTACCGACACCCAACATCGACGCAGTGATTCAATTGACCAGCTCTATCTATCAGACGGATTTCCGTTCTGAGGGGCGCAATGCTGCAAACCTGGGACTGGAGGGTATGACAAAGGAGCAGGTAGCTCACTATTTTGAGACTGGGGAGCGCTGAAGTGGGCGCTTCTTTGAAGAATTAAGGAAAGGAATTGAAATTATGAGCAAAGCGGATATTCTCTTCTTAAACAATCGGGATATGGAGGAGCTCGGCTGTGGCGATATGCCGGCTGTGATCCATGACGTAGAACGTGCCTATGTTCTCACAGAACAAGGTGATGTCCTGCTCCCGGGAAAGTGTGTCATGCGCTGGGGCACGACTCCGGAGGACGAAAACGTGTTCGGCCGCATTAACGCCATGCCAGGCTACATTGGGGGCGAGTACGATGTGGCCGGCATCAAATGGATTGGAAGCGGCCCGATGAATTATAAAAAGGGCCTGCCTAGGGCCAGTGTTACCGTGATACTCAACGACCCGGACACCAAATTGCCCGTGTGTATTGCAGACGGAACAGAGGTCAGCGCCAAGCGTACGGGCGCTTCGGGCGGTGTGGCGATGAAAATGCTGTCCCGTCAAGAAGCCTCTGTTATGACCATCTGCGGCGCCGGCGCGCAGGGCCGCACACAACTGGAGGCTGCCCTGATTGTCCGCCCGACTATTCGAACGGTCTATGTTTACGATATCCGTATGGGGAACGCTCAGCGCTTTGCGCAAGAGGCTCAGCTTAAGTATCCAGACGTGGAAGTTATCCCTGTGGAGAACCCGGAGCAGGCGGTCCGTGAGAGCGACATCATTGTCTGTGTCACATTGGCCAACGAACCCATCATTCATTCCGAATGGCTGAAAAAAGGGTGCCTGCTCATGAATATGGCCGACTTTGAAGTTACCTATAACTGCGTCAAAAAGGCCGACAAAATTGTGGTAGACAACTGGGAAACCATCAAGCATCGTATGGTCAGTACTGTGGCCATGATGTGGAAGGACGGCATGATCCGGGACGAAGACATCGATGCCCAGTTGGGACAGACGCTGACCGGAGCGAAGACTGGCCGGGATAACGAGGAGCAGATCATCTATTTCAATGCCGTGGGGACCGGGATTCTGGACCTGGCGGTTGTTGCCCGCTGCTACCGCAAGGCGTTGGAGCTCGGTAAGGGAACCGAGGTACCATACTGGGTGTAATGCGTGAAACCTGTGCGGAAACGATCAGATGAACTGGGCCTTGGATGACCCGCTCTTCTCCCCATGCCACAATCTCCGATCATGGAAATATGTGCACTGCAATCTGAAAAGGTTGAAAAGCCCCGGGCTACGTCCCGGGGCTTTTTGCACGCAGCGTTAAGAAAACCTTAATGAAATCCTCAGAGTTCCTTTAGAGAAATCCGCGGAACTGTATGATACGATCTCATACAGTTCGGCTGGGAATGAAATCTTGCAGGTCCCGCCGAAACCAAAGACTATATTTGAGGGACAAGGAGAATCCATATGGAAGAGATTTTAACGATTACCGATCTGCGGCGGATCTATGGCAGAGGGGACGCGGCGACCCGGGCATTGGATGGGGTATCCCTGACGTTGAAGGCCGGTGAGTTTGTGGGGGTAATGGGTGCCTCGGGGTCGGGGAAGACCACCCTGCTCAACTGCGTGGCCACCATTGACAAGCCTACCTCTGGTTCCATTTTAATCGACGGCAGGGAGATGACGGGGCTTCGGGGAAAGGAACTGGCCAAGTTCCGCCGAGAGCGGCTGGGCTTCATTTTTCAGGACTGCAACCTGCTGGACACCCTGACTGCGTTTGAGAACATTGCCCTGGCGCTGTCCATTGTCAAGGCCCCGGCCGGGGAGATTGAGGGCCGGGTGAGAGAGACGGCGGAGCTGTTGGGCATTTCCGACTGCCTGAGCAAATACCCCTACCAGATGTCCGGCGGACAGCAGCAGCGCACCGCCGCCGCCCGGGCAATCGTCACCCATCCTGCGCTTGTGCTGGCCGACGAGCCCACCGGGGCCTTGGATTCCAAATCCGCCAAGCAGCTGTTAAACCGGCTGGAGGTGCTCAACCGCAGCTTGGGTGCTACCATTTTGATGGTCACCCACGACGCCTTTACGGCCAGCTGCTGCAGCCGGGTGGTCTTCCTTCGGGACGGTCGGATTTATCTGGAGCTGAACCGAAAGGACATGGATCGGCAAAAATTTTTCCAAACGATTCTCCGGGTGGTGTCGGAGATGGGGGGAGAGATGGCCGATGTTCGCTAAATTAGCGCTGCGCAATGTGCGCCGCTCCTTTCAGGACTACGGCGTCTATCTACTCACCCTTACCTTCGGCGTGTGCCTGTTCTATACCTTTAACTCCGTGGAGGGCCAAGGGGCCATGACCTATTTATCGCAGAAGGGGAACCCCATGGTAGAGCCCATTTTGATGCTGATCAATATCTTTTCCGTTTTTGTGGCGGTGGTGCTGGCCTGCTTGATCCTGTATGCCAACCGCTTCCTGCTGCGGCGGCGCAAGCGGGAGCTGGGCACCTATCTGCTGCTGGGGCTCAGCCAGGGGCAGGTGGCCCTTCTGCTGTTTTTGGAGACGGGCATCGTCGGCCTGCTCTCTCTGGCGGTGGGCCTTGGGCTGGGGATTTTGGGCTCCTTCGGACTGTCCGCCCTGACCCTGTCCATGTTCTCCGCAGACGTATCCCAGATGCTGGCGCTGAATTTTTCCGTTGGGGCGGCGGCAAAAACCACCCTCTCCTTCGGGCTGA
>JAYFPV010000495.1:0-7830 GCA_034927465.1 Lawsonibacter sp. | reverse complement strand
ACAGCCGCCGCCCGCCTGCTTTTGAGAGTAAATGGCATTGGAAACCAGATTGCCCAGCACCTGGACCAGATTGTTGATATCTCCGTGGAGCGTAACATGTTGAAAACTCTTATACTCAGCGATCAGGGTACAGCCGCTGCTTACCAATTCGTGACGCATAAGAAGCGTGGTTCGTTTGATCAGCTCATCCAGTGAAAAGACCGATTCGTCAAAAGCACTGACGCTGGTGGCCTGGCCTTTAATGGCGGTAATGATGTCCGACATGTAGGCGGTGGACTCCTGAATCTTTTGAAACCAGTCCCGCATCTCCCCATAGATCTCCCTATAGTCGTCGGAATTGACATTCGGGTCTTCCAGACTAGACAGACATTCGTCCACCAGATTGTCGGCGGCGGAGATACAGCCGGAGATACTCATGATCGGGGTTTTTAAGTTGTGAGCCAGACCGCCGATCATTTGGCCCAAAAACGCGAAACGCTCCTGCTCCATCATACGGCTTTGGCTGTCCTGAAGTTGATGCATGCTCTTCTTCAGCTGAGTGATGTCTTTGAAAATAATGACAAAGCCTGCCGATTTTTCATTGATGATCAGCTGAGAGACATCGGTGACGTAGTAGTTTTTCTGGACCACGCCATCTCGGTTGATGGTGGATGCCTGCTCATATGAGATGGTAGTTTGAGCATCCTGGCAGGCATTGACAGCGGTAATCATATTGTAGATCGCGGTCTTTTTCGAGACATCTTCTTCTCTGACACAGTCTTTCAGATAGCGGTTTTCTGTAATGCCATAGCGGGAGGCAAAGACCGAGGCAAATGGTTTGTTGTAACTGATGACCAGCCCCTTTTGGCTAAGGATCAGATAACAATCGGAAATCCAGTCCAGCACATGTTGGGTGGCCACGGGAGTGATATCCAGCAAATTGAATTTGTATATTGCAATACCGTTACAAATGACGGTGCCCAAAAAGCCAATCGGAGTGGCGGTAATCGGAGCATCCCAATTTGAAAATGTCGCTGCCAGACTGACAATTAAAGGGATCAGACCACCACATATGAGCATGAAACAATGCATCATATAAAGTCTGTTTGGATTGTGCCAGACAAAGCGGATCAAGAGAAAAAAGCTGATCAAGAAACAAAGATAACTATGAATCCCGGTTACAAAAACGTAGGGGCCAAAGACAATCTCGCTGCGAACAATGGAAAATTGTTGATACTGCAAATGATGCCATGAGTTGGTCAGACACACAAAAATGGATAAGAGAGGAATGACCAGAAACAGGTAGCACCATTGCGGCAAACGCTCATAGCCTCGGACAAAAACGATAGAAATCATCAAATAAAAAGAAGGAATGGTTATGCCAATGTAGGTGAGGCTGTCCAGCACGGACAAAATATCCAGTTGGTTCGATGGAGTAATCCACATGCCAAGCATGAGAAGCGCCCAGGCGGCATAGGCCAGCAACATCCACATATACAAATGGTTGAGCAGGTGGCGCTGCTTTGGATTTTGAATACCCAAAAGAATAAATATTGCAATTAGAGCCAGAGCTACTATAAAAATGATGGCGGCAGTGTTAGACACCACAGTCAATTCCCCCTCGTTGCCATGCGCTCCCCAGGATCAAAGCGGAAGGTGCGCAGCAGCCGATTGGGATCGGCGATCGAGGTGCGGAAGCCGGAGCGCTCCAACTGCTGGGCGGTCATGCTGCAGTCCACGGTGATGGTGGGGGGGGCCTCCTTCAAACGGTTCCACAGGTCGATCAGGGGGGCCAGCAGATCTCCCTGCTGATCCACAGGAGCGCGGTTGAGCAAAGATTCAAACTCCACATCCGGGAGTACCTGCAAATCGGGGGCCACGGCTCTGGATACCTCTTCGGTCGTGGGCGGTGTTTGACTTTGAAGGTGGTATACGGTGAGCGGGGCGCTGCGCAGGGCGACCGCCGCCTTGGCGCACCAATCGATGGGGGTCAGCTCCAGCTCGGTCCGGGCCATGGAGGCTGGGATGGCGCCCAGGGCGTGGATGCCGCGGAGGGTCAGCCAAAACGCGTTGGTGCCGGCGTTTTTCTGGAAGGTTCCGTCCTGATTCCGGCCCACCAGTCGCCCGAGGCGGAACACGCGTGCATTGAGACCGGAGCGGATTGCTTCAAATACGGCATCCTCGGCCAGAAATTTGCTGGACACATAGAGATTGCGCCACCAGTCTTGGCCGATATGGAAGTCCCGTTCGGTAAAGATTGCACTGTCCTCCCGGCCGACCAGACGGTCGCCGGATACACTGGTGGTAGACATGTGATAGAACGGAGCGTTGGCTGCCCTTGCCAGCTTAATCATCTCCTGGGTCCCCCCAAGATTGGTGCGCAGCAAGGTCTCGCTGTCGGCGGCGTAATGACGCACGTCGGCGGCGCAGTGCCAGACCGCGTCAATGGAAGTGGAGAGAGCACGGTATTCCAGGGCAGACAGTCCCAAAGCGGGCTGGCCGATGTCGGCCCGTACGACCTGCACCTGATCTCCGAGTCCGGCCGTCCAGCCGCTGCCGAAGTACCAGGACAGCGTGTCCGTCAGTCGGTTCCGGTTTCCGTCCCGCATGGTACAGAGAATTTGGCCTGCCCCTGCCTCCAGCAGAGCCTGAAGGATATGAGCGCCCAAAAATCCGGTGGCGCCAGTGAGCAAAACGGTCTTCATGGCCCGACGGCCGGAGACGGCCGGAAGGGAAGGAACCCGGTAGGGATATTCCGACTCTTGCTCGGAGGGGACGGACAGAATGGTGCGGGCGATCGGGGCAGGTTCAGCCGCGGGGCGCGGAGCGGGAGGCGCGCCGTTTGGGCGCAACAGTTCGGCCTGACCACGGGCTGTGGGCTGTTCATAGAACTGGGCCAGAGACAGGGTGAGGCTGCTGTTGTGATAGTGGCTCAACAAGCTGAGTGCGGCCAGAGAGGTTCCACCCTGGTCAAAGAAGGATACGTCTGGGTTTACATCCGAGCGGCTGAGGATGCGCCGCCACAGAGTCAGAATCCACTCCAGGGAACCGGCGTCGGACGTGTCTGTCGTCTGGGCCTGCACACGTTCGGATGCATGGTCGGCATCCACACAGGCAGGCTGAGGCGCAAGCGTCTCCGTCGGAGGAGAAGGAGCTTGGATTGCCGGAGGAGTGGCAGACTCCGCCTTGGGAATCGGAGCAACTGGCAGATCCAAGGCGGGCGGGGGAGTGGGTACGGGCTGTGCAGCGGACGGGGCGACAGGGGCCTCGACCGCGCCGAAGGTGTCAGGGGGTGTTTGCCCGCCCGATTCCGCCAGCTCCCGCAGAGCCCGCAGATTGATTTTGCCCGTTGGGGTGCTGGGCATGGCGTCCAGCGCCTTCATGTGAGAGGGGATCATGTATGCGGGCAGAACCTTGCCAAGACGGGCGCGGATCTCCCGGTCGTCGGGCCGGTCAGGGGCTGGGATGTAGTAGGTAAACAACTCCATGGAGCCGTCGTCCCGCCGGACCGGAACGGTGGCGGCCTGAAGGGCACAGTTTTGGGAGACCAGAGCGCCGTTGATCTCATCAAGCTCTACCCGCTGACCGTTGAGCTTGACCTGAGCGTCCCGCCGGCCGAGAAAGTCGTAAGATCCATCCAGTCGAAGCCGGGCGATGTCGCCGGTGCGGTACATCCGCTCTCCGGGGTAGAAGGGGTCGGGGAGGAAAGCGGACTCGGTCAGGTCCGGACGGGAGATATAACCCACGGAGACACACTCCCCGGCCAGATAGAGATCGCCGGCAGCGGTGGGCAGTACGGGGCGGAGATTTTCGTCCAGCACATACAGTCGGTTGTTACGCATGGGCCAGCCAATGTTGACATACTGGCGGTAGTCGGCCGGACGGGTTGTATTGTACACAGTACCCTCGGTGGGGCCGTACATATTCACCTGGGCCGCCTCGTTGGAGGCAGTCTGTGCCTGGCGCAGAAGCGTCTCGGTCAGCACCTCTCCCCCGTAGATCATCAGGTCCAGGTTGGCGGAGGCCCGGCAGAAGGAGTCGTTGGAGAACCACATTTGAACGCGGGAGGGGGTGGACTGGGTGATTTTCACGCCATCCCGCTCGATCAATTCGGCCAGCTTCCAGGGGAGCATCATCTCCTCCTCGTCAGCCATAACAATGGGTTTGCCCATGGACAGCGGGATGACCACCTCGCCGTTAAACATGTCGAAGACCACATTGGTGGTGCACAGGATGGGACCGTCGGATCGGGTCAAAATCTCCCGGAAGCCCCCCGCCATGTTGGCGATGGAGCGCCAGGCCAACATGACGCCCTTAGGCCGACCGGTGGAGCCGGAGGTAAACAGCACCTCGGCCAGATCGGTTTCCCGTAGGGGGACGGCCTGGAAGGTGTCCTCTGCCTGACCGGAGACAGGCACAAACGTGCAGGGCAGAGTGGCCGGCAATTGCTTCTGGGTTTTTCCGTCGCAGAGAATGTGCGTGATACCGGCAATTTCAACCATATAAGACAGCCGTTGCTCGGGATAGTGGGCCAGCAGAGGAGCATAGGCTCCGCCCACCTTCCAGATGGCCAGCACAGCAGCCACGAGGTCGGTGTTTCGGCTCAGGGCGATGCCGACCCGGCAGCCGGAAACAGCCCCGGCTCGGGCCAGCAGATTGGCGATCTGACAGGCCCGCCTGTCCAGCTCTCGTCTGGTGGTGGTGACACCGTGGAAGACAACGGCGGGGGCATCTGGGTCCAGAGCGAGCTGACGGGCGAACTGGGTGGGAATGGGCAGGTTCAGGAAGGGATACACCGTGTCGTTCGGGGTGTCAATCAGTTCCATGCGATCCCGGGCGGATAGCGCCTCCAGCTGTTCCAGAACGCGGCCGCCGGAACGGAGCATGGACGCCGCGACGGTCTCCAGACAGCGGCCGTAATAGCGGACCGTTTCTTCCAAAAACAGCTGCTTGGCGTACTCCAGCTGGAAGGCATACCGATTCCCTTCTTTGTACAGTTCTGCCCACAAATCCATCCGGGCGGTACCGGTGGGCAGGGGAAGATACTCCATTGGGGCGCCATCCAGTGTAAAGGAGGCGGCATCTACCGGACGCTGGGAGAAGATGACCTGATACAGTGGGCTTTGGGACAGAGTGCGTTTGAGCCCCAGAGAGGAGACGATCTCTTCCAGGCCAACCTGCTGATGGTCCAGCATCCCGTTGACTTCTGCGCGGACGGCATCCAGATACTCGTTCAGCGATTGATCCCGCCTGGGGGTCAAACGCAGAGGGAGGGTGTTCAGAAAGGGACCGCACATCTCACGGGTCTCGGGGATTAGACGCCCGGCGGCGGCAGCACCTACCACCAGATCCTCCTTACCCGACAGCCGGGACAGGAGAATGCCGAAGGCGGCCAGGAAGAACATGTAAGGGGAGATTCCACTCTGAGCGCAGAAGGCGTCACAGGCGTCGGAAAGCTCTGGACTCAGGGCAAAGGAGAGCGTATTTCCCTGAAAATCAAAGGCATGGGTCCGGGGGAAGTCGCTGGGCAGCTCCAAGGCTTCCGGCAGGGGGGACAGACGCGTTTTCCAGTAGTCCAGCCGGCCGGGCTGATTGGCTTGTCCGGCCAAATGCCAAGCGTAGTCCAGATAGGTTAGCGCCTGAGGCGCGGGAGCCTGTCCACGATACAGCTGGTCCAGACGAGAAAGAAGAAGGGGAGTGGTCAGCCCGTCGCCAATGATGTGGTGAATATTGACCAGCAGAATCCAGCGGCCCGGGGCCTCTTCCCAAAGGGCGGCACGCAGCAGAGGGGGCTGATCCAACCGGAAGGGAGCCAGCAGGGGAGCGGCCGCCGCTTCCAGGGTTTTGCCGGCGCAAATGGGCAGGACAAAGTCTGCCTTGGACCGGACCCGGGCGAAAATCCCATCGGGTTCGGATACAAAGGCAGTGCGCAGCAAGGGATCCTGGGCGATCAAGGCTAAGAACGCCCGCTCAAGACGGGGAACGTCGGGAGGGGAGATTAGACGGAACGCCCCGGCCATAAAATACGTTTTTCCGGTTGGGTCCAGATGAGATTGGACGTAAATCCCCTGCTGAATGGGAGTCAGGGGCCATCGCTCCCGGACAGGGGCGGGGAGCAGGTGCTGAACGGGGCGCAGAGGCTCGGCCCCTTCCCGGTCCAGCAGGGCGGACAGCCGCTGCACGGTGCGGCAGGTATACAGATCACCCACTCGGAGGGAGCGGCCGGTGACTTCCGCAATCTCACTCAGAGATTCCATGGCGTTGAGCGAATTGCCGCCAAAGAGAAAGTAATCGCTGTCCAGTCCAAAATCAGGACGGCTCAGAATCCGACGAAAAATGGATAGTAGAAGCTCCTGCGTCCTGGTTTCGGGTTGGGCATCGGAGGAAGCGGACAGATCCGGCCGGGGAAGCAGGGCTTCACTTACCTTACCGTTGGCGGTGAGGGGGATGGCAGGGAGACGCAGAATGGCCGAAGGGATCATGTAATAGGGCAGATAAGAGGCGCACAGAGATAGAAGTTCCTCTTCCAAAATCGGAGCATCGGAGGTGTAGAAGGCCAGCAGCACGTCCTGGCCGCTGTGCTGTTGAACCACGGCGGCCGCCTGACGCACCTGCGGATGTTTGGCCAAACAGTCAGAAATCTCCTGCGGCTCGACCCGCAGGCCGCGCAGCTTTACCTGGCGGTCGGATCGGCCGGCCAGGACAATCTCTCCCTCCGGCGTCCAACGGGCGATGTCGCCGGTACGGTACAGCCGGCTGCCAAGTTCAAAGGGGCTGTCAAAAAAGCTTTGAGCGGTGAGCTCGGGTGCGTTGCGATAGCCCCGGCCCACACAGATGCCGCCTACATACAGGTTGCCGTATACCCCAATGGGCAATGGGTTGCACCAGTTATCCAGCACATACAGCTTACAGTTAGCCATGGGACTGCCGGCTGTGATTGCGGTGGAGCCGTTGAGTTGCTTGACGCTCACGGCTACCGTGGTTTCGGAAGGACCATACTGGTTATAAATACGCGCTTTCGTGCTCAGCACAAGCCGCTGGAGCAAGTCGCTTGGGAACGCCTCTCCGCCGCACACCACGCTCTCCATTCTGGCCATAGCCTTCTGGAACTCCGGATGCTTTAAAAAGGCGAACAGGCGGGAAGGGGTGGTAGACAAAAATCCGGCACCAAAGCCGACAATGAGATCGGCCAAGGCCTTAGGGGACTCCAAGGCCTGGTCGCTGGGTAAGAGAATTGTGCGGCCGTTCAGCAGAGCGGCGGCGCTTTCCAGTAAAAAGGCGTCGAAGCCTACACTGCAAACAGACAAAACAGCTCCCTTGCCGTAAACGGATTCCATGGCGCAGGCGAGGTTGAGCAGGGATCGGTGGCAGATCTCCACACCCTTTGGGGTGCCGGTAGAACCGGATGTATACACAACGTAGGCAAGACCGTCAGGGCGGTATTCGGCGGGGGGTTCCTCGGTAGGGGCAGGCAGAGCTGTAATATCCACCAAGGAAACCAGATCGGACAGGCAGCTGCCCAACTTCAGCGAAGTTACCAAAGCGGCCGCTCCGCTTTGAGATAGAATTTCGCGAATACGGTTTTCTGGTTGGTTGGGAGACAGCAAAAGAAAGGCCCCTCCGGCGCGCAAAATTCCCATCATGGCGACAAACAACTCCGGCTCTCTGGGAAGCAAAATAGCCACCAGAGCGTCAGGCACAGCGCAGATCTGGGCCAAGGCTGCGTGAACCCGAGCAGATTGTTCCTCTAATTGAAAATAGGTAATACGCTCTCCCTCGCAGATCAAAGCAGCGCGTTTGGGATTCTGGCGAACATGGCGCTGAAATCGACCGTATAGGCTGGTTTCAAAA
>JAYFPV010000101.1:0-5213 GCA_034927465.1 Lawsonibacter sp. | reverse complement strand
CGGCGCCGAGATCCACCAAAACCAGATACAAAAGCCGAAGCTCCGGAGGAATGGCCGCGTTGAGCGCGGCAATGGGCTCCAGCTTCAGGCTGGAGACCTCGAGGCCAAGGCGGGCCACCACGGAATACAGGCTTTCCACCACTTCACGGGGCAAGAAAGTCGCCACCACATCGGCTTCGATTCGTTTGCCACTGTGTCCGATAAGCGTGGACATAGGGTACCCGTTTAAGCGGTATTGGGAGACTGTATACCCGACCATATAAAGACCGTTGTATGTCTGATCCGGAAGTTCGGAGATGGCTTGTTCCGCCATCGACACGGCCCCGGCCTCAAGCTGAGCCACCATTTCTTCGTCTATTTTTTTCGGAGCCTGGAATTCCAGAGCAAAGCTGGCCCGCTCCGATTTCAGCGCCCGTCCTGCTGCGGCTACACAGACTCGTTTCAGGTGCAACTTCGCCCGCTCCTCCAGCCGCTGCATGACAACCCGGGCGACGGCGGCAACTTGCCCAATGTCTTCAATCTGGCCATCCATCATCGCCCGGTGTGTATGCTCTTCTTTTTCCAGTCCAAGGACATGAAAACGGCCGTTTTCGGCCTTGCCCAGCACTCCGATGACGCTGCGCGTACCGATGTCAAGCGCAAAAATAGCATTTGCGTCCTGATCTTTGTAATGTTCCGGCAAAATCATCACCTGCTACTTTACATAGTTTGATGGTTACCCTTTTTTCTGAATATAGGCGGCCAGTGCTTTATCCTCCCGCTTGATATGCGTGATCAGCCATCCGCCGATGTTCGTATTCAGCTTGTTGAGCATAGTGGGGCTGGGTCCCTGTTTGCTGTATTCTGTGGTTAAATCTGCAACGACCTTCTTGTAACCCTCGTGGAGCATCTTGTGCCGCGCGTAATCCGGATAGCCGTATTGAAGCTGCAGCTGTTCCTCGTGACTGAAGTGCAGATGAACATACTGATTCAGAAATTGAATTGCCTTTTCCGACTGGCTGGCCGCGTCGCCGCGGACACAGGACTCCAGCAGTCGGTTGATGGCGTCGATCAGCTGGCGATGTTCGCTGTCTATGATCTGGTTGCCTGTTTCGATAGATTGATCAAATATAAACATAATTTCTTTATTCCCTTTTTTATTTCCTTTGGTCTGCGCTTAAAATTCCAAACTTGCCCCGCGGCACATCGCCGACGATTTTTCCGTCTACGAGTGTAATCACCCGTTTCTGCATGATGTTGACAAAACTGCTGGCGTGGGTTGCCATCAGAATGGTGGTTCCGCGCTGATTCAGTTCACGGAGTAAATGCATGATGTCCCAGAGGGTGTCGTCGTCCATACGGTCTGTGATTTCATCTAGGATCAGGATAGAAGGGCTGTGCAAAATGGCTTTGGCCAGTTCAATCCTGCGGCACTCGGGAATGGAAAATTCCAGCGGATACCGCAATTCACAGCCTGACATGCCAACCAGTCCAAGCGCCTTTTGAACCGGCAGCTCGTCAAGCAGCTTATGCTTCAGCAGGTCGATCTTTTTCGTTCCGGTCAGATTTTTGAGCACAGTTTCCGTTCGGATTAATTTGGATTCTTGCTGCACTTTGCCAATGATGGAGTTCAGTCTCAGCTTTTGCAGCCAGCTCGCATTGGACAGATAAATGCTGTCCAGAAACACTGCGCCCCGATCGGGCACGATCTCTCCTGATATGAGCTGCAGCAAAGTACTCTTTCCGGCGCCTCGGCTGCCAACAAAAAAGATGAACTCTCCCTGCTGAATTTGCAGGTTGACATCCAACACCGCCGCCATAGTTCGGCCGTTTCCCTTGTATAGCTTTGCAACATGTTCCAATCGAATATTGGGCATTGGGTGACTCCTTCAGAATAAACGCGCTGCTTTACAATTTTTCTGTCGTTTGCTATACTGGCATTGTAAAACAATCCAGACAGGGGGGGAGACTCCTTGAAGCGACCAAAACGAATGATCATTGGAGCCCTTTTGTTGGCTTCCATCTGTATTGCCACAATGGAATTATTATTCTGTCATCATGAGGAACCGGAGTTGTTTGACCGAATTACTACCCCCATTCTCCGCGTGTCAGAGCACGTTCAGGGTCAGGTGAAACAACATCTGTTTTTTTTGTCCTGTATGTTTGCGGAGAACGGGGGACCCGAGAAATTGGAGATTGTCGAACCGGAGGCACAAAAAGACGCGCCTGCGGAGAATCTGGTCCCCACCGAATTTATAACGCAGGATGGCCGCTCCATTCTGACCGGGGGAAACGTGCCTTTGGTTTATTACAACCAGGCAGATGCGGATTGGTCCGACTGCCTGTTTGGGGAAGACCCCATCGGGAAGTACGGATGCGGGCCTACCACGATGGCAATGGTGGTTTCCTCCATGACGGATAATCCGTTCAATCCGGCAGAGATGGCGGAGTGGGCAGCCAAACAGGGGTACAGCGCACCAAAAAGCGGCGCTTACCTGTCTATTGTACGGGGAACGGCGAAGGCCTTTGGCCTGAGCTGTACTCCGTTGAACGACTGCACAGCCGAAACCCTGCGATCTCAGTTGGCAACCGGGGGCATTATTGTGGCCCTGATGGGGCCGGGATACTTTACAAAGACCGGGCACTTCATCCTTTTGCGGGGAGTCGTATCATCCGGAGATGTTCTCATCGCCGATTCTAATAGCCAAGAGAACAGTCAGAAGCTTTGGGATCCGCAGTTCCTGTTAGATGAGCTGTCCAGGAACCGAGGCAGCGGCGCTCCGCTGTGGCTGATTACGACTGCGCCAAAATGAGTTTGTAAAAACGTTTTCAGGCCGCTGCTGGATGCGGTTTTCCTGTGTTCCGGCAAGAAAGCCATTTGCCCGGGGCCGTAGGCTCATGCGGGAAAAATGACGGGCCGGTTCTGTGGCCTATCGATACTTGTTATAGAAAGAGCGCCGGCCGCCCAGGCGTTTGCTTACCTGCTTGTCTATGTCCAGTGTCCGCTGTAAGAGCCGGTTGTTCAGCGCGACCTGTCCGGACAGAGGCTGTTCCTCCGGGGCTTTTGCAGGGGCCCCGTTTAGAAGCGCACCCAGACAAATCGCATCCGCTTCCGGCAGGGAACAAAGATGTTCACGGATGCTGTCGTCGATCGCTGTGGTTTGCAGCAAAGACTCCTGCCGCATGGAAAGCAGCATTTTCACGGAGATGGGGTCGTTTCGTTCTGCCGCCTTTGACAATTGCTCCGTGAGAGAGTAAACCTCGGTTAGCGCAAGATACTGCTTTTGTTTTTGAGCTTTGAAAAAATCCATCGTCTCATTCTTCACGGCTTGACCTACCTTATCATGATCATGGTTCAGAGCATTTTTTATCCGCCTCGCGGAATGTGTCCCGCAGTTCTGTGACCATACGGCGGACCTGATTCAAGGCGTCTTGGTTGCGCCCCGCTTTGACACGGCTGAGCTCATAGTAGAAGAAATCATACAGACGATGCAGATCTTTGCTGATCGGGTACTGCTGGTCCAGTGTGTTGTCCAGATACCGGACAATTGCAACGCTGCGGTCTAGCGAAGCATCCAACAGAAGATCGTTTTTTTGCTCCAAGGCCAGGCCACAGTGGTGAAGCCGTTTAACCAATTCGTCATACAGCAAAAGCAGCAACTCGCCCTGCGTCATCGTGAGGATGGATTGCTCTTTATAGTTCTGATAGCCGTTTTGTTCCATATCATTCCCTGCCTGTCTTAATAGCTACTGGTTAGACTGGATAGCATGGAGCTTTGGCTGTTCATGTTCGACATCAGCTGCTCCAACGCGGTAAATTGTCTGGTGTAGTAATCGATTCGGTCACTCATTTTATCTTGCCATTTGTCAATTTCATCGCTTAGATCGTCCATTTGCGATTGAAGCGAATTCTTAATCAGCGAAACGGAGGACAGCGTTGTACCCGCTTTTGTGACCAGAATGCCAGTACCAGCCAGAGAGGTGGAAGAATATGCATCCAGTTTTTTCTTCATGTTGTACATCAACCCGTTGGTAGAAGCGCCGCTCTCTTTTGTCTTGGTGAAGACATCCCGAACGCTGTCGGGATTGGTGCTCAATGCCTCTTTCAGCGTGGCTTCATTCAGATTGAGGGTAAGTAATCCGTCTTTGTAAGTGGTGGTGATGCCGATCTTGCTCAGAGCGGTAGAATCGCTTCCACCGGGTGTAATGACCGAGCGAAGACCACTGTATAGGGTGGACAAGTCGCTGTCACCGAATAGAACCCCCTGCTTGGCTTTTTTTTCATAAGCCTCGATGGCGCTATCAGTCATATCGGATTTGTCATCGTCAGTAAGAGGACTATATTTTGTCCCGTTGCTCTTTTTTGCGGGCAGGGTGGAATAAGCGCTTCGGAGCTCTGTGACCAAGGCATTGAAGTCGTCTACAAATGACTGAATCGCACCCGTAATTTTATCCGAATCCGATTTGGTCGTAAAAGTTACCGCCGCGACATTGGCAGAAACCTCATCTCCCTCATAGCCAAAGGTGCCCAACAGGGAAACGGACAGCCCGTCCAAGTCCACCACATTGGAGGACCTGATCAACTCCATGGATTGTCCATTCACCGTTGCGCTGAACACTGCATCCGCACCAGGTGCGTATGTGGGTGAAGATACCTTATTTCCATCGGTGTCGGTAACAAAGTTTCCGTCGGCATCAACTTGGTAGGTGCTGCCGAATAGCTTAGTGGCAAAGCTGTCGGCACCGCCAAAGTCAATTTTGCCTGCGGTACCGGTGTTTGTAGCATTAAAAACAAACTGGTTGGTGATTTTTGAATAGCTGACCTTAACCTCGGCGGATGTGTTACTGTTAATTGCGGTCATGATGCTTTCAAATGTGGTATCCGCGCTGAAGGTTCCGATGGAGGCACCGTTGATGATCAGTGGCTGTGTGGAAAAATCATCTCCGAATAGGTCGCCCAGCGTTTTACTTGTGTTAAAATAACTGGTCAGGCCGTATGTACCAAAGCCAAGTTGTTTTCCTGCGTCGGAGTTAACGGCCAGAGTGGAGCCCTGAGCGGTTGTGAAGGTGAGCGCGCCGTTCTGATTTCCAACTTCAACTTTGCCGGAGCCGAACGACTGAGCTAATGCGGAGTTCAGACCAGACACCAAATCTGCCATCGGGTCTGAACTGCCTGTAAGGGAGGGAAGCTTTATGCTTTTGGTGACTCCGTTCAGGGTAACTCCGATGGACTT
>JAYFPV010000258.1:0-1979 GCA_034927465.1 Lawsonibacter sp. | reverse complement strand
TTGTCCCCATGTGACATTCTCCGAAATGGAGCGGCTTTCTTCCTGTGCCAGAGAACTCATAATGGTAAGAAGCAGCTCGCCCTTGCCATCAAAGGTAAAGATATTTTCCTTCTCGAAATAGCACTCCACACCTTTTTCCTTCAGTTTGCGGATGGTAACAAGGCTGTCAACCGTGTTTCTCGCAAATCGGCTGACCGATTTTGTGACAATAAGGTCTATTCGCCCTACGTCTTTGATACAATAGGAAAATTCGGAAATGAGCACAAAAAGCCCGCAGTTACGGGCTTTTGAGGTGCTATGGGGGTCACAAACTTACGCACATTTTTCACGGCTACGGCAGTTTGGAATGTGACCTATAATCAAAATGTGACCCCCTGTCAGGAATAATCAAAAGGTTTATGGATAATCAAAAAGTATAGGGCAAAATCAAATTGTGTGACCCCTGCAAAATGGCGGCGTATGTAACCAGAAATGACATATGATTTGTTGGCCACGCTCGATTTTTCCCTCGGCTTTTCCAAGTCAAAGTTATGTCGAAAGCATTTCTCGGGAGAAATATCCTCCCAGTTTTCACTGCATTGGGTCGTGTCAAGCAGATTGTGTAAACAACATTTGAATTGCTGGCCAAGCGCCAGTCACCTAGCCAATTCGTCGGACAAGACGCTGCATCTGTCAAGGAAAAGGGTGGAGATTCTACAAGCTATACTGATGCTTGTAAAATACTACCCGACCTTGACAGTGGGATAAAGTACAATGGAAATGGGGGTATTAAGCATGTCATCCTCCCGTTATTCTAAATGGTACTTGCCATATACTGGGAAGTATCGAGTTAATCCATATAGTTGTATGATACAAGCCCGGTTAATAAAGTTTGATAATCTTCTATTCGTAGCTGTTTTTTATTCCACCCCCAGTGCCTTAAACACTGCGTCCTCTGCACTCTGGTAGAAGATCAGGTTGAAGCAACCGATCAATTCAGCTGGTACCGTTCCCAAATCCACGGCGGACGAGATCGGCAAAAGCACCTTCTTCGCGCCGCTGTCAAGGCATACCTGAAGCGCGTTCGCAAGCTCGCTCACTTTCATCATCGTACCACTGATACTGATCTCACCGAGCACGGCTAAACTGCTGACCGTCGGTTTCCCGAGTGCGATGGAGCATAGTGCAATCAGCGTAGGCAGTGCAAGACTGTTTGTCATAAACAGTCGCACTGCTTCTAACGTTTCTATAGTAACTTTTGGCAGGCATCTATCCAAATCATCGATAAGCACAACGAGCTTTTTTATTTCCGATTTTTTGAGGAGTTCATCAAAATTCATCTGAAATTCGGAGAACACGCTCGAAACAGAATTGTTATTTTCAAACACCTTTGCGTCCTTCAAGAATTGTCCGGCGGTTTCAATTGTAGCTTCGGCACTGCCTTTGTCGGCAACAGCACTTTTCACACTATCGATACTTGCTATTAGCAAGCCTGCAGGGGTAAAGCCTGTAGCCAAAGAGAAAATTGCGCCACCTGCCGCTTTGGCGACGGAGAGCCAATTAATGTTTTTCCACAACTTACTTAAAGTTTCCTTTGCCTTGTCCGCTATCTTCTGATTTTTCTCCAGTTCAGAAATGATTGAACTCATCAACGCGGTCTTGGCATCTTCAAAGCCCTGATGCCTCCAACCGTTAAACTTGATGCAGACAATACCATCATCATTTGCGGAAAATTCAGACTCTACCATTTCCAAGATACTGGATTTGCCAGCACCCCAGTCTCCGTGGACGCCGATTGATATCGGGCGTTCATCACAGTCACGAATAATACTGGCGATTGTTTTGGCAATAGCCATATTATTTAGCATATCTACTTTGGTTTCGTTATCGGATGAATACGGCGGCTTGGAATTGACAGCGGAGGCGGCGAGATTTTACACCTCTGGGCGGGCCAGATTTACACCTCCGGGCGGCCATATTTTACAGTAGATACCGCTGTA
>JAYFPV010000085.1:0-2368 GCA_034927465.1 Lawsonibacter sp. | reverse complement strand
GACGGAAACCGCGCTTGTCGTGGACGTAAATGTCTTTGTGAACGGAACCCAAACCAGCTCCTTCGGCGACGGCGTAATCACGGTTTCAGTACCATATACACTGAAAGCCGGTGACAGTACCGATAGCATTACCGTCTGGTTTATCAAGGACGACGGAACCATCGAGCCGAAAAACGGCGTGTACAGCGCGGCCACGGGATGCGTGGAGTTCACCACGGAGCATTTAAGTCAGTACCTGATTGTAAGCTTCCCGTTCACGGATGTGGCAGAAGATGCCTGGTACTATAACAGCGTGGCGTATGCCTATAACAACGGCCTGTTCGCCGGGACATCCGACACGACCTTCAGCCCTGATACAGCTATGACCCGTCAGATGATCTGGATGGTGCTGGCACGTATGGATGGCAAAGCACCCGCCGATATGGACGCGGCCCGTAACTGGGCTATGGAAAACGGTCTTTCCGATGGTTCCAACCCTACAAACTCCATCACCCGCGAGCAGATGGCGACGATCCTGTATCGCTACGCGCAGTATAAGGGCTACGACGTAAGCATTGGCGAGGAAACCAACATTCTTAGCTACGATGACGCACCGACCATAAGTGAGTACGCCATCCCCGCCATACAGTGGACCTGCGGAGCAGGGCTTATGCAGGGCAGCAACAATAATCTCATGCCCTCCGGCAGCGCCACCCGGGCGCAGGTCGCGACCATTCTCCAGCCCTTCTGCCTGAACGTGGCAGGCTAAACAGAAGGTATCAAGCGTAAATCATCAAAGTGCAAATGACTGAACAAAGCATAAGAAAGGACCGGCAGACTGACTGCCGGTCCCTTCTTATGCTATAACTAAATTTAGACAACTTGTTACTTGACGAGCACAACGTTAAACCCATTTTACCGGATAGGGATCTTTGCCCTACCTGTATGGCGTTTTATTATTTGTCAGACCGAGAATATAATCTACGCTGGTTTTGTAAAGCTGTGCAAGCTTGATAAGCACTTGAGTCGGGATATCATTTTCACCGGTTTCATATTTGGAATAGCCAGTCTGAGACATCCCAAGGAGTCGTGCAAGCTGAACCTGATTCAGGTCTGCGTCCTCGCGTAGATCTTTTAATCGGAGATACATAGCTATCACCTCACTATTAGTATCTCATAACCTGAAATAGGTTATTGATTTTTAACCTATTTCAGGTTAAAATGTTGTTCGAGGTGATAGGAATGCCTGACTATAAATATATGTATTTTAAGCTGTTTCACGCTACGGAAGATGCAATTAATCTTCTCATTTCTGCCCAACAGGAAGCCGAAGAAATGTACTTATCTGAACCAGAACCGGAAATAAAGTTAATTGATTTGAAAAAAGAAGATATATCTCCCGTAGATAGTGAGGGACCGACACATTGAAAAACGCGTTGGCCCCTCACTATTTGCACCCAGTTGGATCACTATTTTATCGGAAGACGAATTTGTTCACCAACTTGGCTCATATTTAGAAAAAGTATACCTTGATGGCAATTATGTACTCTGGAGCAAGTTTGGTTATTACCATCATGGCTAACAATTTTGAGGATCAGCCCTTTCTTTAGATGTCTTGGTGATCCGGAGCTTTATAAGTAAATTGCATGCTGGATGGTTCCAACATTCTCTTGGCGCTTTTGCACAAATTTTATTTGATGTTGAGTCCAACTATTCATCACAATAGCTGTCCTGATCAATATGAATCCGCTTGGCGTAGCAGAGCCGACTGTCCAGCCAGGAAAGATAATCCTCTTTGGCCTGTTCGTATGCCTGGCGATCCGTCCAGCTTTTTTTCTCTGCCTTATTCAGCGTCTCCCATGCAGAGCGGAATTGCTCCTGATGGGTATAGTTCTCGTCATAAAACTGCCGCAGCACCTCGCGCGGCTTCACCACAGCTCCGCCGTCCAGGCAATACTGGCGACGGAGCTCTTTTTGCTTTTTATCCTTGGCGGTGAGGTTGGCAACGATGCGTTTATACGCCGCACTGACCTCTTTCTCGCCGCAGAAGCCGTCAAGGTTCCGCTGCTTTCTGGCGCACGCTGGCGAGCAGTATTGCCGGGTGCTGCGCCGGGGAATGAAAAACCGGCCGCAAAATTCGCATTTTTTAATGTGCTTATCCGATAGAATCGTATCCCGCAGCAGATACATTACCAGCTCCTGGGGCTCCTCAAACCGTGCCATGGTTCCGCGCGGAATCCGGAGATTATATTCTCTTAGCGTTTTACAGGCAGCCTCAAAATCAGCCTCACGTCGCGTACCCGGATTCCCGCGATAAGCTTCAAAAGACTTTTGATGATCCTATCGAACTGCAGGAGCCAAAGGCGTTTATGAGTCTGCAAAACAAAAG
>JAYFPV010000361.1:0-4713 GCA_034927465.1 Lawsonibacter sp. | reverse complement strand
CTGCAGAATACGGGCAGCACCGCGGGCAGCAGGGCCTTGATCATCTCCATAATGACATACGAGGCCAAGAT
This sequence comes from Lawsonibacter sp., assembly GCA_034927465.1. Taxonomy (GTDB): domain Bacteria; phylum Bacillota; class Clostridia; order Oscillospirales; family Oscillospiraceae; genus Lawsonibacter. Next base: position 4,642 of record JAYFPV010000361.1, on the reverse strand, counting down.
ATTACCGAACAGCCGCATGCATAGGGAAAGCGGACGGATGGCAATCTCCATTAGGTTAATCGGCATCAGTACCGCCGTTGGCTCTGCGAATTTTTTCAGTCCGCCCACAAAGCCACGAAACCGAAACTGGGAACCGTAGATGAGCAGCATACTCATGAGCGCCAGCGACGCCGTGACCGAAAGGTCGCGCGTGGGTGGGTCAAGCCCGGCGATTCCCGCTAGATTCGCGCAAACAAGGTAAATCGCTACCGTTCCTAGCCACGGAGCAAATGAGCGCCAGTGTTCCCCGAGGTTTTGTTTGAAGAAATTGTTCAGTCCTCCGACTGCCATTTCTACAATCACCTGAATGCGGGAGGGCTTTTTCTTCAAGTTGCGCCCGGCGAGGAAGAATACGAGGGCCAGCGCCAACATGATGATCCAAGTCACCACAACGGACTGGGGGACGGTAAAAAGTCCGAACACGGAGATGCTGGGTGTTCCGCTCATACTTTCGGCCATCGTTTCTTTCATTCCCAAACCACATCACCTCCTTTTTGTCGTATTATAGTCCCCTTGCTACGATCCCGTAAGTCTTTTGTAACTAATGAAAATGATATTTGCATTGCATGAGCTGTGACCGTATAATGGAAATAAACAGGACTTGTGCAGTGCTGCCCGGCCCCTTCCGTACCCAGAATGGGGAGGCCAGACCCACACGGTACAACGTTTATGCGTTGAAGGGGTGATTTTTCATGGAAACCGGAACTAGTTCAATCCGCACACAGATTGTTTTTGTGAACCTCTTCGTGGTGGCCGTGACCGTTTTGCTTGCCATGGGCGCTACGCTGACCCTTACCATTGTACAGGATAGGGGGATCATTGACCGGAACCTGATCAACTCTGCCCAGGTGGTTGCCCGCGTGCCCATGGTAATCGACGCCCTCCAGAGCGGCGCACCAAATCCTACGTTTACCGCCTATCTGGACGGGACTGTCTCGGGAGTAAGCGACATTGACGTCATTATCGTAGCCGACACCGACAGCATCCAGCTCTATGCGCCGAACCAAGATCAGGTGGGAAAACCCTATTCCGGTCAGGCACAGAATGCTCTGCTGCTTCTGGCGGAAACGTTCACCTCCGACGATACGGGAGGATCCGGAACTGAGCGCTGCGCTTACGCGCCGGTTGTCGGTGCGGACGGCGCACTGCTTGGCTTCGTCATGGTGGGCATGAATACGCGCTCAATCTCACCCCAGCTCTGGCGCACTGCAATTTATTTTGCGCTGATCGCGTTGGCGGCATTCCTTCTAGGCAGCCTGATCGCCACAAGGGCCTCCAAGCGGATCAAACGTCCGCTTATGGGGTATGAACCAACCGCCTTCCTTGGCCTATTTCACCAGCGTGAGGACATTCTGGAAGCACTTGAGGAGGGCGTTATGGCAATTGATGCCGACGCAAAGATCATGTATATTAACCGCGCCGCCTCTAACATGCTGCATATCGAACGAAATGCCGTTGGAAAACCGCTGCGCGAAGCCTTTCCGCGTTCGACGCTGGGCCGTATTCTGCGCACAAAGCTGCCAGAATACAATAACTCCTTGCTCTCGATCCAGAACATGCATATTCTTTCCGACCATGTTCCGATATGGGGGGATGGCCGGGTGATTGGCGCCGTGGCCATTTTCCGAAATCGTACCGAGGTTACGCGTCTCGCCGAAGACCTTACGGGCGTGCGCCATATGGTCGAGGCCATGCGTGCCTATACGCACGAATTTATGAACAAGTTCCATGTGGTACTCGGCCTTTTGCAGTTGGGCGAACCGGACAGGGCGGAGCAATACATTATGGATGTCACCAGTATCCACCAGAGGTCGGTGAGCGCCATCTCTGACTCGATCAAAAATCCTTCCGTGGCGGCGCTGCTTGTGGGGAAGACCAGCCGCTGTGCGGAGCTTGGCATCCAGCTGATCCTTCGGCCCGGCAGCCACCTCTCCGCAGATGAGAGCATCCTTCCGGCTGATGCATATGTGACCATCCTCGGGAATCTGATTGAAAATTCCGTGGACGCCATGAACCACCCCTCAAACGGCCTTAAGCAGATTTTTGTAAGCCTGATGGAAGATCAGAATACTCTTCTCATCTGTGTGGAGGACACGGGGCCCGGGATGCCGCCTGAAATGGCCAAGGATATTTTCAAGAAAGGATTTACCACCAAGGGTCCTGGCCACGGTACCGGCCTTGCCAACGTGCGTGAGGTCGCTGACGCTTATCAGGCGGAAATCCGGGTGGAGTCTGAGCCGGGGATCGGCACCTCCTTCTTTTTGATGTTCGAGCACGACGCGGGGAGGGAAAACACAAATGTATGAAGCCATTATCGTAGAGGATGACCCGATGGTTTCCGCGCTTAATCGAAGATTTGTGGAGAAAGACAGCCGTTTTCACGTAGCGGCGGAATTCTTATCCGGGAAAGGGGCATTGCGCTGGCTTTTGACCCATCCCGTCGATCTGGTACTGCTGGACGTCTATATGCCCGTCCTTCCGGGAACGGAGCTGCTTCGGGAGATGCGGGCGCGCGGGATCGAGGCGGATGCCATTATGGTGACTGCCGCGCACGACACCCAAACGCTCAACGAGCTTCTGAAGCTCGGCATTGTGGATTACCTGGTCAAGCCGTTTGCGCAGCTTCGGTTTCAGCAGGCTCTGGATACGTTTTGCAGGAATCGGGCCACCCTGGCTGGCAGTGAGCCTGTCAGCCAATCGGAAATTGACCGGCTGCTTTACACCAAACCAGTGGAGGTAAATCTTCCCAAGGGACTGCAAGTGACGACCATGGAGAAAATCCGAAACGTGCTGCAGGAAACCGAAGGTGAAACCACTTGTGAGGTACTCGCGTCCGGGACAGGGCTCTCGGCCGTGACCGTCCGGCGCTATCTCACCTATCTGTTAGAAAACGGAGAAGCGGAAAGCAGTATCAATTACGACACGGGAGGTCGGCCCTCTGTTTCATACAGCTTATCGGGGAAAGAGGAAAATTAAGCTGTTTGCTTCTGGTGATTTCCGGAACTGTATCAAGAGGGGCGTTACAAATGAATGGTATCATCTGGGACCGGATGGCCTGGCAGCAAACCTGCAATTAAAGGGAACAAGATGAAAATAGTAATAATCAGTGGAACGAACCATTTTTATTCTATAATATTGGGTGAGATGGGGCAGCGGTTATTCCGCAAGAACAAAGAGGTGACACCAGTTGACATTCCATAATTTGTCCGCAAAGCAGATTTTCTGGAGCAATCTTCTGCTGATTCTCTGCTGTGCATTTTATTTGGCCTGGTGGATCCTGGCATTTAGACCAACCGGAGCGATAAAGGGCATGAGATCAGGATGGCTTTTGATTCCGGCGTTTGTTGCGGGTTTGGCTGCGGTGATATTGGCAGAAAAGAGCATCCTGTCCGCACCCGTTGGGGTCACGCTGTTTCCAAGGGGATTGCTTTTTTGGGGCGGCATTGCTGCATATCTCATCTTGCTGGCTGTTACACGCCTGCTCTTTCAACGGCAGGTGACGACGGAATTGTTTCTTATGGTCGGATGGGCTGTGATGGCGCTTTCAGAGATCAATGTGCTGTATGGCGCCAGCTTTTTTTCGCATCGGTTGGCGCTCATGTTCGTGGTTGTAATTGTGGCTGTCACGTTGATTAGCCTTGCCTGCTATGTGCTGTACTATAGGCTTGGGAACTGCGCTGGGTATTTCGACGGCATGGTTCCGCTTTTTATGGCGGCGCTGGTCATGGCTGGCATTTCCGCGGCCATGGCGGTTTGAAAAGAGGCAAGGGTTTGCGTCTAGTGGAAAGACCGAATTTGTCCATCTGGGTTTGCGCACGACGCGAAGGCCGATTGCCTGGAAGAGTTTCCCATGACCTTACTGTTTGTAGGAGTGACACATGAAAATACTGATAGATGCCGATGGTTGTCCGGTGGTAGATATTGCAGTACGGATGGCAAAGGAGTGTGCAATCGAATGCCTGATCCTCTGTGACACGTCACATGTGTTTGAAAAAGACGGGGCTGTGACCTTGACCGTGGACAAGGGCGCGGATCGTGTCGATTTTGCGCTGGTCAATCGTGTTTTGGCTGGTGACATTGTCATTACGCAGGACTACGGCCTTGCGGCCATGTGTCTGGCGCGGGCCGCGCGCGTAATCAATCAGGACGGCAGGCCCTATACGGCGGATAATATTGATGGGCTTTTGCTGGCCCGGCATACAGCGAAAAAAATTCGCAACGGTGGCGGGCGGCTAAAGGGACCTAAAAAGCGCACACTGGAACAGGATAGCGCATTTGTCCAGGCGCTGATGACGCTTTTGCAGGAGGGATAATCATGCGGTTGTTTATTGCCATCAATTTTGATGAGGACACCCTACAGAATATTCTTGCGGTACAGCAGCGGCTGAGGCAATATGGAACAGGCAATTTTTCAAGGCCAGGGAATTTGCATCTGACGCTGGCATTCTTAGGCGAGGTTGCACCTTCGGGCGTGTCGGCTGTCTGCACAGCAATGGACAACACCAGTGTTCAGCCAATGACGCTGATGTTTGATCACGCAGACTGCTTTAAACGCGATGGGGGCGATATCTGGTGGCTTGGCTTAAAAGAAAACGCCGCACTT
>JAYFPV010000071.1:0-8874 GCA_034927465.1 Lawsonibacter sp. | reverse complement strand
GAAGAAGTAAAAAGCTGAATGCTCCGTACAGAACGGATAAATGTGGACAGGCATACCAACAGGCTGCTCGCATTCGGCAAACCCTGTGCGTTTTGCGCGGTCTGTCCTGCGGGTTTTCCCGGGGGGAGAGCGTATCAATCTGCGCCGAAAGTGAGGGTGAGGCGGAAGCGGCCTTTCCTCTGGCGGAGATCATTCATTCCGGCTTTCTTTGGAACGAATGAATTGGGAACAGAAGCGCAGCTGTACTGAAACACGCAACGCGCCGACAGAATGCAGCACCCCCAATATGAGTCTTGTACTGGCTCACGTTGGGGGGTGCTGTTTTGTATCAGTATGTCTTGAACCCCGCGGGGAATGGTTTGAGCTTCTCCCACTGGAGGGTGTATGGTTTATTTTTGCAGCAGATGGAAGGCAAAACCGCCGATTTCCTGCTTCAGGTAGACGGCCACCATTTTCTCTCCCTGGTATTTGGCAGTGTCCGGGTCCACCTGGAAGCCGCGGGCCTCCAGCTCGGCAATGGCGCGCTCCAGACTGTTGGTGCGGACGGCGATGTGGCCGTTGGCACCCAGGTATTGGCTGTTCATCACCTCGATGGAGGAGGAGGCGAAATTAGAGCTGTTGCCCTCCTTGGTGGGCAGACCAAAGGCCTCGTTCAGAGACTGGCAGACGGCCATTGAAGTTTCTTTGTTCGAGGTATTGATGCCGATGTGCGCTACCTCAAAGCCCAGCATATTCTGGCGGGCCTCTTTACACAGGGCGGTGATCTTGTCAAAGCTGCCGGAGGCAATGTCGGGCTTGGCGCACAGCCAGCTGCCGCCCACGGCGCGGATGAAGGGGGCGGCCAGATAGTCCGCCAGGTTGGTGGCGCTGACGCCGCCGGTGGGAATAAACTTCATCTTGGGGAAGGGGCCGGAAAGCGCCTTCATGGCGGACAGACCGCCGTAGACGTTGGCGGGGAAGAACTTGACCGTGTCCAGACCGAGCTCCATGGCCTGCATGATCTCGGTGGGGGTGACGCAGCCGGGTAGAACGGCGATGTCCCGCTCGACACAGTACCCCACCACTTTGGAATTGAAGCCGGGGGAGACAATAAACTTGGCCCCGGCGGCGAGCGCGTCTTTGCAGTGATCCAGCGTGATCACGGAGCCGGCGCCTACCAGCATATCCGCGTCGCCCATTTCCGACATAGCGGCAATGGAACCCAGCCCGGCCTGGGTGCGCAGGGTGATCTCCGCGCAGGGAATGCCGCCTGCCTTCATGGCTTTGGCCAGAGGAACCGCATCTTTTACCTCGTCCAGGACAACGACAGGCACTACGCCCATGAGACTCATTTTTTTCATCATTTCGTTCATTTTTGTTCAGCTCCTTACGGTATTATCAGATTGGGCAATGTGGGGGAGCCAGAATTCCGGCTCCTTAATCGGAATTGTCCGCAGGGCGCCGCCCGGATTAGGACGGCGCCCTGCGGAAGAAAGGAATCAAAATCAGCGCTGGACGCGGCCCGAACCGTCGCCGCCGGCCAGCTTTTCCGTCTCGGAGACGGTAACCCGGTTGTAGTCACCCTCTACGCTGTGCTTCAGCGCAGAGGCGGCCACAGCGAACTCCACGGCCTGCTGGGTGCTCTTTCCGGTCAGAAGGGAATAGATCAGGCCGGCACCAAAGCTGTCGCCGCCGCCCACGCGGTCCACAATGTGCAAGTGGTACTCCTTGGAAAAGCAGTAGTTCGTGCCGTCGTACAGCATGCCGGCCCAATCGTTGTCACTGGCGGAGAGTGAAGTGCGCAGGGTGATGGCGACCTTTTCAAAGCCAAATTTATCGGCCAGCTGCTTGGCCACGGATTTGTAGCCATCCTTGTTCAGCTTGCCGCCATAGATGTCGGTGTTCTCGGCCTCGATGCCGAATACGTCCTTGGCGTCCTCCTCGTTGGAGATGCACACATCCACATACTGGCACAGCTCGGTCATAGCTTCGCGGGCCTGGGCGCGGGTCCACAGTTTACCACGGTAGTTCAGGTCACAGGAGATCTTAACGCCCAGCCGCTTGGCGGCCTGGCAGGCCTGCTTGCAGGCTTCTACCATGTTGGGGCCCAGCGCCGGGGTAATGCCGGTGAAGTGGAACCAGTCGGCATCCTGAAAGATGGCAGCCCAGTCAAACTCGCTGGGATCCGCCTGCTGAATGGCAGAATTGGCCCGGTCATAGATGCACACGCTGCCCCGCTGGGAAGCGCCCTTCTCCAGGTAATAAATGCCCACCCGATCGCCGCCGCGCACAATTTTAGAGGTATCTACGCCAAAGCAACGCAAAGAGTCCACGGCGGCCTGCCCGATGGCATGGGAGGGCAGCTTGGTCACATAAGTGCAGTCCAGGCCGAAGTTGGCTAGAGAGACGGCCACGTTGGCCTCACCTCCGCCGAAGGTGGACTGCTTCTGGTCATTCTGGAAAAATCGGTAGTAGCCGTTGGGGGCCAGGCGAAGCATCAGCTCACCAAAGGTAACAACTTTCATGGTACGATCTCCTTACTGAAATGAAAATTTGAGGAATCAAAACCGAGTGGCTTATATTATCATATTATGAAAATCATTATCATAATATGATAACTATGACTATAGTATAAAAGTTTTCCGAAAATGTCAACCGGTTTGATCATTTTTTTTCGTTGACTCTTTGCACAAAAACATGATATGGTAAATTGACAATCTGGCAAATGAAAAATCTGCGCCGGCAAAAAGGACGTGCTGACCATGGCAACCAGCGGTTCCCCCGTACAATCCATCGACCGTGTCTTTGATATCGTGGAGGCCTTATCCTCTGCATCCCACGGCCTGACACTCACCGACCTGTCTGTGGCGGTTGGCCTTCATGTCAGTACCACCCATCGTCTGCTCTCTTCTCTGGTGGCCCGGGGCTATGTCCGGAAAGACATCGAGACCGGAAAGTACCGGCTGACCATGCGCCTCTTCGAGGTGGGCAGCCGGGTGGTGGGAGGAATGAACCTGGTGTCTGTCTCCCGCCCTTTTTTGGAGCATCTGGCCGACTTCACCGGCGAGACCATCCACCTGGTGGCCAGGGACGGGGACGAGGTGGTGTACCTATACAAAGAGGACACCAGCAACAGCGTGATCCGCATGTCTTCCTTTGTGGGGCTGCGAAGCCCCATGTACTGTACCGCCGTGGGCAAAAGCATTCTGGCTTATTTGCCGGAGGGGGAGGTTAAGACCATTTGGGACCGCACCGTGGTCACCCCCTTTACGCCAAATACCATCATCCATTTCCGGGATCTGCTGGCGGAGCTGGAGCGGGTGCGCCGTCAGGGCTATGCCCTGGACCGGGAGGAGCACGAGCTTGGCGTTCTGTGCGTGGCCGCGCCCGTTTTCGATTACAGTGGGGCGCCTGTGGGAGCCGTCAGTGCGTCCGCCCCGGCCTCCCGCATTGACCAGGGCCGGATCGAGGGCTTCTCACGGGAGATTATGATCAGCGCAAACGGCGTGACCAATCTGTTGGGGGGTCCGATCCGTTCCCCGCTGCGCCACATCGACGAAACCGAAAGCCGATAAGGACAAGACAACATGAAAACCGCCCGCGCCCTGCGGCAAGTGCAGCAGGGCGCGGGCGGTTTTGGTTTGCATTCTCCCGCAGCGCTGTTACAGAATCACGCCGTCCCGGAAGATCGAAATTTCCTTATAGTCGTTTTCCTCATTCCGGGTCAGCGTTTCACCGGAGGCCACGGAAAGAATATAGCGGAAGAAATCTTCCTCCATGTCCTGCCAAGAGGTGCCTTCCAGCACCTGACCGGCGTTGTAGTCGATCCAGTGGGGCTTTCGCTTGGCCAAACCGGGGTTGGAGGAGATCTTGATGGTTGGAACGGGGGAGCCATAAGGGTTACCCCGCCCGGTGGTAAAGCAGATGAGCGTGGCGCCCGAGCAGACCAGATTGGTGCAGGATACTTGATCGTTTCCGGACCCGGTGAGCAAGTTCAGGCCCGCGTTGATAATTGGGTCCCCATAGCCCAGCACGCCGGTGATGGGGGCGCTGCCGCCCTTCTGGACGCAGCCCAGAGACTTCTCCTCCAGTGTGGAGATGCCGCCAGCCTTGTTTCCGGGGGAGGGATTCTCGTAGATCACCTGCCCATGGCGGGTAAAGTAGTCTTTGTAGTCATTGATCAGCTTGACGGTGTTCTCAAACACGCCCTCGTTCACACAGCGGGCCATAAGCAGGTGCTCGGCGCCAAACATCTCGGGGACCTCGGTGAGAACGCAGGAGCCGCCGGCGCGCACAACCCGGTCGCACAGCCGCCCGCACAGGGGGTTGGCAGTCAGGCCGGAAAAGGCGTCGGAACCGCCGCATTTAAAGCCGATGGCCAGCTTGGAGGCGGAGACGGGCTGACGTTTCAATCCGCCCGCCGACTGGTTCAGCTCCTCCAGCAGGGCCATGCCGGACTCGTACTCATCCTCTACGTCCTGGGTGACCAGAAACTTGACCCGGCGCTCGTCCACCTGACCCAAATAGGGACGGAAGACCTCCAGGTTGTTGTTCTCACAGCCCAGAGAGAGCACCAACACGCCGCCGGCATTGGGGTTGTGAATCAGACCGGAGAGTAGCTTCATCGTGGTAATCTGGTCGTCACCCAGTTGGGAACAGCCCATGTTGTGGGGGTAGGCCCGCACGTCGTTGAACCGATCTCCAAAGCGCTTTTTTGCCTGTTCGGCCAGCCGCTGGGCGGTTGTATTGACACAACCCACAGTGGGGACGATCCAGAGCTCGTTGCGGGTTCCGACCCGGCCGTCGGAGCGGGGATAGCCCCGGAAGGAGGCCTCGGATCGAGAACCATCAAACTTGGCCAGAGCCTCCCGGTCCGGCTGGTATGCATAGTCGACGTGGCCAGACAGGTTGGTGGTCAGGTTATGGGTATGGATGTGCTCACCGATCCGGATGTCCCGGATGGCGTGGCCCAGGGGGTTGCCGTATTTGATGACATTGTCCCCGTTGGGGATGTTTCTTAGAGCCACTTTGTGGCCAAACGGGATGTCATCCAGCAGAGTAATGGCCTGACCGGCCACTTCATAGGTTTCCCCCTTGCGGAGAGACTCCAAAGCAATGGCTGTGTCGTCGTGGTCGTGGACAAGCATAAGCCCTTTTTTCATGGAATGTTCCTCCTTTCGCTCAGACCAGAGAAGCCACTACGTCCCGCACCGGGCGCTTGGCCATATCCTCCAGATAGCCGGCCACGGCATCGGTCAGGCCGGGAATTTCCGTCAGGTCCCTGCCGTTCCAGAAGGCCTTGTTGCTCAGCGCGGCTTGGGCGATCTGCGCGGGCGTGCCCTTCGACCAAAGGTCGGCGAAGAAGGACAGCACCTCGGCGTCGTCCTTGATGGGGTAAGTGGTGCCGTCGGCGCGGGTGCCGGTGTAGATACCGTCTGCCATCGTGCCTTTGTAGAACTGAAGGAAGGCGGCCAGAGAGAAGGTCAAAGCGGCGGGCAGCTGACCCTTCTCCTCCACATAGCCAAGCAGGGAGGGCATGCAGCGGGCGCACCACTTGGAGCAGGAGTTCAGGGAGATATCCAGCAGACGGTGCTTGATATAGGGGTTGCGGAAGCGATCTTTCACGGCGGAGGCAAAGGCCATCAGCTCGTCCTTGGGCAGATCCAGGGTGGGGATTACTTCGTCATACAGCACCTTGTCCAGGTATTTCTCAAACACCTCGTCGTTCATCATGTCCAGCACGATGTCATGACCCGAGAGGTAGGCGGCTAGAACGGAGGAGGTATGACCGCCGTTGAGGATACGGACCTTGCGTTTTTTGTATGGGGTGACGTTGTCGGTCCAGATCACATGGGCGTCGGTCTTATGAATGGGCAGAATCTCGGACCACTCCTGTTTGCCCTCAATGACCCACAGGTTGAATACCTCGGAGGTGACCAGGCAGTTGTCCTGATAGCCTAGTTTTTCATTGAAATAATCCAGTTGGTCGCGGGGATAGCCGGTGACAATGCGGTCCACCAGGGTGGAGCAGAAATGGTTGTCCTCGTCAATCCAGCGAAGGAAATCTTCACTCAGGCTCCACTCCTTGGCATACTGCAGGACGATGCGCTTTAGATTGGCACCGTTGTTGTCGATGAGCTCCACTGGCAGAAACAGCAGCCCCCTGTCCTTGGCGCCGCCAAACGCCTGATAGCGCGCATAGAGAAAGGCACAGACCTTGGCCGGGAAGGAGTGGGGAGGACGATCTTCCAACCGGTCTCCGGCGTGATAGGAGATACCGGCCTCGGTGGTGTTGGAAATTACCACTTCCAGGTCCGAAGAACGGGCAAGAGCCAGCAGGGCCTCGTAGTCCTCGTATGGGTTGATGCAGCGGGATACGGAGGTGATGGCCTCGGCCTTTTCCACCGGCTGGCCGTCTTCAATGCCACGCATGACCAGAGTGTACAGACCATCTTGACCGTTGATGACCTGGCCCAAGCCCTGGGCAATGGGCTGGCACAGCACAATCGAGCCGTGGAACAGATCCTGATGGTTGGCCTTGTTTACCATCCAGTCGGCAAATGCCCGCAAAAAATTGCCCTCACCAAACTGCAGAACCTTTTCCGGCCAGCCAGCGGTATCCTTCGTCATCACTTCATGAATCTTTTTCATTCCGATTAGCCTCCCCAACAAAATAATAAAACAAAAGAGAAATGCAGATTCACTTTGGCCCAAGTATACATCAAGTGCCTTTTGTTGTATACAACAGATTTGCAAAAAAAATTATTTTGTTAGGATTCCATAAAAATAAGGCGAGTTTTTTGTGCAAACTACGCCTTAACTTGCTAAAAAAATCTTATAAACTGGTGTCCATTTGACCTAGAATCAAATCAAAGGTAGCGCTTTTCGACGCGGTGAGATGCTCTTCCATGGCACACGCCGCCGTCTTCCAGTCGTGTTTCAGGCAGGCGGTCAGGATCTTCATGTGTTCTCTGGTGGTATTCTCCAGCCGGAGGGCACTGGCCTGTGCCGTCAAAACCCGGAAACGCAGATTCTGATCGTGGATCCAGTCATAACTCTGGCGCAGGTAGCGGTTTCCCATGGTTTGGATGATGGAGGCGTGAAAGGCGTCATCCACCTGATAATAGCCTCTTACCTCCGCTGCGGTATTCAGGTCGGTAAACTGGTTATAAAAATAAGTCAGGGTTTCATAGGGGATGTTTGAGCCGTAGTTTAAAAGGGCGTAGGGTTCGTACATCAGGCGAACCTCGAAGACCATGTTGATGTCGTTGATGGACATGCCGGACACCACAACACCTTTTTTGGGCAGAATGGTGATCATGCCTTCCTGTTCCAAACGGCTGAGAGCATCCCGGATGGGGGTGCGGCTGACGTGCAGATCCTCCCGCAGAAGTTCTTCATTCAGAAGGGTATTGGGCGCGTATTCACAGGATACGATTTTCTTTTTGATTGCGTTGTATGCCTGAAGTTTTAAACTTTCTTTTTCTGGCATGGAGATGTAGCCTCCCTTCTGAATCTGAGATTGTGATTTACTAGCTATTCATTATAGCTGGTCGCATTTTTATTTTCAAGGTATACTTTTCGGTTTCTGTGCTGCTTTTTGTGCTTGTTGTATTCCAGCCTCGTTTAACGTGCGCAGGGGGAAAATTTCGATTAACCCTTCCCCACCTTCATAGTCAAGAGCGCCTCTCGAACCGGGATGTGACCGCATCTGATTTTCTCATAGAGTCCCTTTTTCGAAAGAAGCTCCCCTGGCATAAATTCACAATTTTAAATCTTTTCTCTCAGGTATGGCAGTGCCCGATCCGTCAAGGACGTATATGCTTCCGCCATAACGCTGCCTCCCTTTGTGCTGGATGAATCTGCTTCAGACCTCTACATATCTGGAAATACATTACCATGAGCCCATGAGATTTACAAGATTCTGGGTTGTTTTTCAACTGGTTGATGCTAGAATTCTTCTTGTTGATATATCAAGAAGGAAAAAATGTGGCAAGCGAGAACAGGGGACAAGAGATTTTTGCTCTAATGAAGGAAAAACTCTATACCCCATGTGGTGGGAGATATCCTGGACGCCATGACCAGCTACATTGGCCAGCCCTATGTGATGGGCTATGCCGCAAATCCGGGGGACTGGGTATGGTTCGGACGCCGTCTGCAGAGACGGCCGCTGATGGGATCCGAGTCAATGTAATTGCGCCCGGCTGGATTGACACGTCCATGTACCGGGCGGCCACCGATCAGGATCCGGCGCGCCGGGTAAAAATTCTGGGGCAAATCCAGATGAATCGGGTGGGAGCGCCGGAGGATATTGGATTGGCTGCCGTCTACCTCTGCTCCGACGCGGCCGGTTATGTCACCGGGACCTGTCTCCCGGTAGACGGCGGAGCGTTGGTGGGATTTTAGACCGGGAGAATTGGTGTGCCTTATCTTGTATACATAAAAGCCGACGCGTCGGTGATTGCCGGATTTTGGCCGAAATGACGTTGAGGGTTGAATCGAGTGCTTCGGTTAGACGGGCGGAGATCCCCTGAGCATAGGACTCCCCCATAAAAGTCCGGCTTTCGCAGAAAATACCGCCACGTGATTCGTTTTTTTGAACTATTTTGAACTCAAATACTTGTATATTCTGCACGAAATCAGTTTGAAACAGCAACTTTTGGTTGACACTTGGAGACAAAAGCCTTATTCTTTCTTTGTAATTTGTTGTATACATCATGTCGGCAGAAGTGCGGACTGAATGCTTTTGAGGAAGAAAATGAGGAGGCATTCCAATATGAAAACGATTCAAATGCCGGCACCGGGTAATGTAATCATTACCGATCTGGCAAAGCCGGAGCCCAAAGAGGGCGAAGCACTGCTCAAGCTGCTGTATGGCGGCATTTGCGGCAGCGA
>JAYFPV010000203.1:0-2525 GCA_034927465.1 Lawsonibacter sp. | reverse complement strand
AGCGCGGTTTTTGCCTTGCTCAAGCCCTTCTGGATTGCCTGGGCCGGTTCAGACTGTGCCAGAGATACACCCTGCGCGTAGGTGGTCATGGTCTTGCGGCCAGAGAGCGTCAGGGTGGAGAGTGGGCCCTCCTTGGCGTCGGAGTGTGGGAACAGGTTGCCAATCTTCCCGAAGATGCTCTTCACGGCATCCACCGGATTTGACGCCACGGACTTGATGCCGTCCACAAAGGTACTGATTAGGCGCTTTCCGGACTCTCCGAACCAGGCAATCTTTTCGTCGATCCAGGTGATAAGACCAGAAAAACCATCTTTGATCCACTGGATACCGTTGCTGATTCCCTGCACCGCCGTGCTCCAAGCCGAGGAAAGCCATGCCGTGACAGCGTCCCAATTCTGCCAGAGGAGAATGAGGGCCGCGATCAATGCCGCAATCCCGATCACTACCCATGTGATGGGGTTTGCCAGCAGGGCGGCGGTGAAGGACCACACAGAAGAGATCAGTCCGGGCAGCGCGGTCACCGCTGTGGTGATGGCCTGCCGGGCCATACCAACCAGTCCCACCACCATGTTCTTCAGCGCGGTCACGCCGCTGACTGCGGCGGTCCTTGCCATGTTGCCAATGCTGAGCGCCACGCTTTTGATGCCCGAAATTGCTCCGGCCCCCGCCGTCTTCATGACCGAAAAGCCCTTTCGGATCCCGTCCCCGGCGAACATACCGTAGAGTCGGATGGTGTCCAACGTATCGGGGATTTTTTTAATCACGGAACGGAACCCGTTAATTGACTTTACTGTCTTAGTAAATATAAGGCCAATTCCTCCGGTGACGGCAATGGTCGATCCGGCCACCGTCAGGAAACTGCCGAAGCCGAGAGCCAGGAGCATGATGGCCTTGACAAACTGTTGGTTGTTTTGGGCCCAGGCTCCGAACTGCTGGAGCGCCGCCGTTGCTTTTTCCGTCAGGGAGTTGATTGTCGGGAGCAGCGAGTTGCCGATTACTTCCGTGACGTTCTGGGCCACCTGCAGCAGGACCTGGAACCGCTGCGGGTCGGTGGAGTTGATGGCGTTTGCCATGTCCTGTGTGACCTGTGTGCCGGTCCCGAGCGCCCCGTACATTCCGACGATGTTGCCTTGCAGATCGCCGATCTTGCCGTACATGAGATCAATCAGGGAGACGGCCTCGGTATCGCCAAATGCCTGCTGCAGCTTCATCTTTTCGGCTGCGTCCATGGTCTCCCCGAATTTGCCGCGCAGCTTGTCCAGAATCTCCGGCATACTCAGAAGCTGGTTGTTGGTGTCTGTGAACTTGAGCCCCAGCTCCTCGCCGCCTTTTGCTGCCGTGCGAAGGAACGCCTTATACTTGGTGCCTGCCTCCGCGCCGCCCATGGTGGCCTGCAGCATACCAAGAATGGAGAGCTGCTCCTCCAGGGGAACCTTGGCGTTGGTGGCCGAAGCTCCCAAGGTTTCAATGGAGTTGGCCATGCCGGAGCCGGTCGTCTTGAATTGCTTCACGCTCTGGGCAATGCCTGCCGAGAACATTTCTCCGAACTGGAGATCACTCAAATTACCGTAGTAATCTTTGTAGATGTTGTAGCCGGTGGCGAACAGCGACGTCATTTCTCCCGCCGTGGATTTGGTGGCCTTTGCGGTCAGGCTTGCCAGATTGGTCATCTGTGCGACGCCCTCATCCGAGAGCGTCGCAATGCCGCTCTTGATGTCGTAGGCAGCACTGATGAAATCGGACTTCGTTGTCCCCGCCCAGGTATCAGAGAACTTTGTGGCGGCGTCTTCAATGGCCCCCAGGTCTTTCACGCCCAGGGAAGAAAGCTCTCCCAGTGCGTTCTGGGTTGCAAACGTTGCCTTTACCGGCGCGAGCGTCGCGTCTGTGATCTGGGCCCCGATCCCGGCCATGACCGCGCCCGCCTTGGCGGCGTTGGCGAAGGACTGGCTTATGGCGTCGATCCTGGAAATGGAGCTGTCGGTGCTTGCTGTGACCCTGGCCATAGGCCCGGTCAGGTTGTCAATCATGTTCATGATGAGGGACAATTTGAAAACGGATTCTAAACCCATGCTTGCCTTTCACCTCCTGTTGTGATATTTTGGAAGAAAAGAGGAGGCGCTGATGATGGTCATATTCTGGGTAATGCTGAAGGTGCTTGTATTTGCGCTTTGTGCCGGTGCGGCTGTTTCCGCCGTGATTTTGATCCCCGTAACTCTGTACACCATCCCCTACGATTTGTGGATTGGTTCGCAAAACACAAAGGGAAAGCAGATGGATAAGAAGAAGGAACCCCTCTTTCACGCCGCCAAAAACGCAACCAAATTTTATAGAGCAAAGTTAACCGGGCGGGAGCCGATCTTTTAAGATCGGCTCTTTTTTATTCTGCAAACACCTCGGAGATTGCCTGCGCCAAGAGGTTCTGCTCAAGTTTCTGGATGTAGCGCGCCTTTGCTACATAACAGAGGAACTCGTCTAAATCAACCTTTGTCCGGTCGAATTCCTCTAAGAGAGGAGGAGGGAGGAAC
>JAYFPV010000054.1:0-7462 GCA_034927465.1 Lawsonibacter sp. | reverse complement strand
TTATGGTCAGGCTCGCACCGGTGGGTACACGGAGGCCCGCAGCACCCCTGCCGCTTTTTAAAGTATTTGTGCCGCCGAGGGTCAGGTTCACCGTCGCACCGGCTATATCAAAGGCACAGGCGCTTTCTGTTCCACTTACGTCAATATCCACGACGTTCAGGGTGATATTCGCCGTAGCGCCCGTAGTCACCACGATTTTACCCGCAGTGGTCGCGCCGCTGATGGTATAGGTCCCGCTTCCGAGGGTCAGGGTATTGCTGTCATACGTCGGCTCGGCACCGTCAAACGTGACCGTAAAGTCGCCGTAGATATTTGTTGTCCCCGCCGCCAGCGCAGCGGTGGGCAGCAGGGTCAGCACCATACACAGCGTCAGCAAAATACTTAAAAGTCTCTTTTTCATGTTGTCTTATCCTCCTGTTTTTCTTCCGCCTGAGCGACGATCCTTTTGGGGGTGTCTGCATACGCCTTTTTGAGTGGGATGCTCAGTAAGGATGCCAAAATCCCCGTACTTGCAATACCAGCACTCTCGGCTTGAAAAAAGCCGGTCTGTGTCCTGCTCAAAAGCGTCGCAGAAATCATTGCGTGCAATTTCAAGCTTTTCGGTTTCCATCTTTACCACCGCGGTTCTGTCGTCGGGTTCTCTCATTTTTAAAATCACTTCCTCAAAGCTAATTTCTTAGCATAGATTATACAAAAAAACCACGGCCGAAAACCGGCCGTGGCGTAATTGCACGATATTTGGCGTAAATGTCGGGTTCTGTCGGATTTTTCAAGCTTGCTGCGACAGGTGAAGCAGGACGCGCGTCCTGAACACACCGTCTTGCGCGGTAAACTCCACCATGCCGTTGTAACTTTCAGCGGCGTAGGCAATGCTCCTTGTCCCGGTTCCTCCGCTGGGCTTCTCCGATTTCGGGAAGCCGCTTTCAAAGATGATGGTATCCACGCACGAGTTTTCGACAACAATGTGAAGCTTTCCGGCACCGTTATAAACGGAATAAGCAATCGTCACAGTGATAAATCTTTCAATACCATCAGGGCATCGCAGGCAGCCCTCCACAGCATTTTCAAATGAGTTTGCAAGGATACCAACCAGTGCGACCTCGTCCATCGGAAGACTTGCGGGAATACGTGCGTCCATTTCGGTTTTAATGCCGTTCGCCCTTGCCCTAGCCACCCATCTTGACAGAATGGCGTTCGCCGCCGGGTGTTCGCAGACACCTGTAAGCGCCGCGCTTTCCACCCGTTGTGTCTGCGCGTTCAAATAGGAAACTGCTTCCTGTGTTTTTCCGCCCTCCAGCATAGATAAAAGCGTGTCGTAATGATGGCGAATATCATGGCGATCACGACGGGCAGCATTGACGGCATTTTTCTGCTCCTCTAGCTGTTCCTCCCAAAGCTTGTTTTGCTGAGCGAGAATCCTTTCCCGCTCCTGAGCCTCATATTTTCCCACAATTGCACTGATCGACCGAAAGATCAGCCAGTAGACGCTGAAAAACACCAGATAAGAGCTTGCAACGAGATACCAGCGGTTGTCCGCCTCATACCAGTAAATACGCGGGCAATATAGAATAACGGCCTCCAGAACGTAGAAGAACAAGGCTGCCAAAGTGATTGAATTCCACTCTTTACCAATGACATCTACAAGTCTGCGGAAGCGAGGTCGCAGATATTTGAAATTGAATAACAAAAGTGCGCCGAACAGCACGGTTCGGTATATTAAATACTCAAACTGATATGTGAGCCCTGAGGCTTCAGTGGTGCACACATCTGAAAGATAGCATATTCCAAGATATAAATTGAACTGAGTAAACATGACAAAAAGCGATATCGCCCATTTGTCCGCGGAACAGATGATAAGCAGAATCAAACACAGCCCGATTTCGACGGGTATAATCAGGCGTTCCGCCATCTCCTGCCCGTATACAAATAGAAAGGCACAATACGCCCCGGCAACCGCAATATAAATCGCAACGGTAATTGCGACCCTTTTTCTTTTCGGTTCCTTCAGCTCTATGAGTGAAAAGAAAAACAGGCTGATGTAAGCTGCCGTCTGTAAAAACCTCAGGAGCATCAATACACCTAAAAGTATACGCATAAGGCGCCCCTCTTTCAGCGACTACAGCTGTAATCCATGTACAGCTTTTTTAGTTCCATGTATTTTCGGCTAAGAATCGGAATCCTAGTACCGGAAGAAAAGGCCACGCCTTTGGATGAGAGCTCTACAATGTAGTCCATATTTATGATATAGGTACTGCCGCATTTGTAAAAACGAGGTTCTTCTTCGAGCAATTCGAATAGCTCGGTTGAGGATTTGCGAACACTGATTACTCTGCCGTCGGACAAATATAATTTCTGAATATGGTTATCTGTTTCAGAGTATACGAGCTTATTCAAGTCCACACGGCTGATACCATCCGTTGATTTGATTGTTATATAAACTTCGTCTTTTTTTGTGAGCTTTTCCATCACTTTGTCAAGCGCCGAAAAGAACTCGTTTTCGGAATAGGGCTTCACCAGATAATGTGCGGCATCCAGCGAAAACGCATCTACAGCATGATCCCGCGATGTGGTAAGAAAGATAATCTGGCACTTATCACCCATAGCCCGCAATTCCCGCGCCGCCTCCGTACCGATAATGCTCGGCATATAGATATCAAGCAGCAATACATCAAAGCCGCCCTTTTCTGCCACATGAGTAAGCAGTTCCAGAGGGGCGGAGAAAAAATCCGTTTTTATTTCATAGTGCATGTGCTCACAGGCGTATTTCTTGAGCATACTGCCAGCACGTTCAAGCTCCTGTGGCATATCATCGCAGATGGCAATGTGTAGCATGGCAATCACCTCCTATTACAGTGGGTCAATGGGGTTTGCAAATATTTTATCGCGCACTGCAAACCTTGTCGGGTACGTATAGCTTGGTTCGTTAACAAGGATCGCCTGCTGGTGCTATAGACGCAGGTCACAATACTTTGCATACCTGTCGTTCTCCGCCTTTAATCCAGTCTTACCCTTGCAAGCATTTCCTCGCCGGAGATATTCCCCTCCACATAGTCACTTCTGGTGTGACTAGCGGCGGCAACCCAGGCATTGAACTGTTCCTCGGTCAAATCCTTGCCGCTGTGTTCCTCAACATATTTTCTCGTCGCCCGGTAGCGGTGGGAATAAACCTTGTTGTACTCAGTAAGATACTGCTGCAAAAAAGCATCAGCGTCAATCCCTTTTTCAAAGAACAGCTTTGCCCCCACCTGCTTGCAGGTTCGCTTCCCCTTGTATGGTCTGTCGCAGAAGTCCCGCTTGCGCTTATCGGCCAGCACGAAATACCGCCCACAGAGCTTGCACCGCTTCACATGCTGCCCGTTTTTCAGCATCTAGGTAAACTCGAAGAAAAGCATCTCATCCAGATACTCGATCAGATAGTAAGGCATCAGGCTCACGCCCGCTTTGTCTTCGACCAGTCCGTCGCTGCCGTAAAAGACGCGGATATGTGGATACTGTGCCATGCTTTTCTCCCTTCTGTCAAGAATTGAATCCCGGTAAAATCCGTCATTTGCGCCTCCCGGTGTACTCCAGATTTTGTCTATACGATATATGATAGCACAATGAATGAAAGATTACACTTTATGATTCATTCTTACGCAGGCAGCCGAGTTGGCCGTGGATGAGGCCCTTGCCGCCGCCAGCGCCGATCCAGCAGCAAATGCCGGTCCTGCCGCGTAAGCAAAAAGCAGGGCGGACAGCCGAAACTGTCCGCCCCATCCAGGAATTTATATTGGGTTTACTTTTGTCCCTATGACACCCCGCATAAAGGTCCCTCACATTGTTTTGCTCCGCTTTATTTCCAGGTATTGGTCAGTGCCTCAAGCACGTTATAGCGCTCCATGTCAAAATCCTTGACCATGGCCAAAGCCGCCTCCATGTCCAAATCCACAATGTGGCCGTCTTGGGTGGCAATGATCCGGTTGCCCCGGCCCTCGACCAGCGAAGCCACCGCCTCATACCCCATACGGCTGGCTGTCTCTCGGTCCCGCGCCGAAGGGGAACCGCCGCGCTGGATGTGGCCCAAAACCGTGACCCGGGGGTCAATGCCCACTTCCTCCTGGATACGCTTTCCAATTTCAATCGCGCTCCCAGCGCCTTCCGCCACCACCACCATATAATGGGTGGTTCCGGCCAGACGAGCCCGGCGGATCTTGTCCACCACGTCATGTTCAAAGTCTGTGGGGCGCTCCGGAATCAGAACTGCAGTAGCACCCACAGAGATGCCGACGTACAAAGCCAAGTAGCCGGCGTGGCGGCCCATAACCTCCACCACTGAGCAGCGCTCGTGAGACTGCATCGTGTCCCGCAGTTTATCCACGCATTCAACGGCGGTGTTGCAGGCGGTGTCAAACCCGATGGTATAGTGGGAACACCCTATGTCGTTGTCAATGGTAGCCGGAATGCCTACCACCGCCAGATGCTGGCCTGACTCAGCAATCTGGCGGGACAATGCGAGCGCCCCGCGGAATGTACCGTCACCGCCGATGGCTACAATGCCATCCAGTCCCAGCAGCTTGCAAGTAGCCATGGCCTTTTCCCGGCCCTCGGGCTGCATAAACTCGGCGCTGCGGGCCGTATAGAGAATCGTACCGCCCTTATCAATGATATGACTGACACTGGCACTATCCATCCGGACAAAGTCGCTGTTGATCAGACCGTTCCACCCTCTGCGGATACCCACACATTCAACCCCCTGCCCGACTGCCGACCGGACCACCGCCCGAACTGCCGCATTCATACCGGGAGCATCGCCGCCGCTGGTCAGTACACCGATTCGTTTCACCTGACTGCTCATAACTATGGGACCCTCCTTGCTATCTCTTCGCCCCAAACGGGGCCGCTTTTGTTACTGTTACTGATTATGTCACCGACAAAAAAGATTGTCAAGGAATCTGCGTCTCCATGGAAAAAGACGGTTTATTTTCACCAGTTGCACCTTTCCATGGAGAAAAATTTTTATGCTGTATTTTGTTTTTTTCTGTTGACAATCGGAAATGCCTTTAGTATAATAAGCAAGCCGTTGCGAGAGCGGGACACATTGGGGAGCATAGCTCAGCTGGTAGAGCACATGCCTTACAAGCATGGGGTCACAGGTTCGAGCCCTGTTGTTCCCACCATTTTGTCTCCTGTTTTTCGGACTACCTGGCTCGGTAGTTCAGTTGGTTAGAACGCCGGCCTGTCACGCCGGAGGTCGAGGGTTCAAGTCCCTTCCGAGTCGCCATTCCCTTTTCTTTGAATAAGAGTTTAACGCATTTGTTCAAAGAAAAATTTGCCTCTGTAGCTCAGTTGGTAGAGCAGGGGACTGAAAATCCCCGTGTCGTTGGTTCGATTCCGACCGGAGGCACCATTTCCCTCGCAATGTTCTTTGCGGGGGAACCAAATGCGAGTGTAGCTCATCTGGTAGAGCGCCACCTTGCCAAGGTGGAGGTAGCGAGTTCGAGCCTCGTCACTCGCTCCAATTTTGGAGCACTCTGCGGCTCCATACGGTGCCATAGCCAAGTGGTAAGGCAGAGCTCTGCAAAAGCTCCACTCCCCAGTTCAAATCTGGGTGGCACCTCCATAAAATTGTCGCGGACGTTATCATCGTCCGCGACATTTTTTTATTCGGGCTGGATCTTCCATCCAGTCGCAGCGTGCTTTCCTTCCAGCCGTAAACTGCCGGAACTCCAAAAAGAAGGTGATACCCCATGCGTACCCTGAAAAAAGCCTACCTGGAAATCACCAACGTATGCAATCTGCGCTGTTCCTTCTGCCCCGGCTCCAAGCGGGCACAGGGGTTCCTTGCACCCGACCAATTCCGGATTCTGGCCGGCCGGCTGCGCACGCATACGGAGTTTTTGTATTTCCACCTGATGGGAGAACCTCTGCTCCATCCCAATCTGGAAACACTTTTGAACATTGCCGCCGACCTAAACTTTCAGGTCATCCTCACCACCAACGGAACGCTCCTTTCTCAGGCCGGAGGTCTGCTGTGCTCCAGTCCCGCGGTGTGGAAGGTAAACATCTCCCTTCACTCTTTTGAGGGGAATCCGCCCCTGGGCGAGCTATCCGACTATCTGGATCACTGCCTTCTATTTGCCCGGCAGGCCGCCGGAGCGGGCAAGCGCTGCGCGCTGCGTCTGTGGAATCTGGACGGCGAGCAAACCACAGGTGAAAATGCCTGCAATCAGGCCATCCTGACCCGCCTGGAAGAGGCATTTCCACCGCCTTGGAAGAAGGGCTGGCAGGGAACCACCCTGGCCGACCGAGTGTACCTGGAGTGGGGGGAGCGGTTTGAGTGGCCGGATCTATCGGCTCCCGAAGAGAGTGCAACCGGCTTCTGTCTGGGCCTGCGGGATCAAGTCGGGGTGCTGTGGGACGGCACGGTGGTTCCCTGTTGTCTGGATCACGAGGGGGATCTGCCTTTGGGAAACCTCTACCAGCAATCTTTGGAAGAAATTCTCAATTCTCCTCGGGCCGACGCCATCTACCAGGGGTTTTCCAGGGGGCTGGTCACCGAGGAGCTGTGCCGCAAATGCGGATATCGCCGTCGATTTTCCTAAACAGCCGCTTCGCTCTTTTTTACAGAAAGGAGCGGTCTTTTCTTTGTCCTTTCTCTTCTTTGTGTCACTTTCTCCCCGTTTTCCTCTTGTCAGCGTCGACAAAACGCAGTATAATATTTCCGTTGCGTTACGGTCCGGATAAGGCAAATCCGCAATGCGGTTGCGAATCCCGGCCCATGGAGGTAACAATATGGTAAAAGCGATCGTAGGTGCCAACTGGGGTGACGAAGGCAAAGGCAAAATTACCGATATGTTGGCGGAGCACTCTGACGTAGTCATTCGCTTTCAGGGCGGCGCCAATGCCGGCCACACCATTATCAACGACTACGGCCGGTTTGCCCTGCACATTCTTCCTTCTGGCACCTTTTATCCCCACATCACCAACATTATTGGAAACGGCGTAGCCTTGGATCCACAGAAGTTGGTGTCTGAATTAAAGTCCATTACTGACCAAGGGGTTCCGGCTCCCAACCTCATTGTCTCCGATCGGGCGCAGCTGCTGATGCCCTATCATGTACTCCAAGATACCTATGAGGAGGAACGTCTGGGCGGCAGGGCCTTTGGCTCCACCAAAAGCGGCATCGCTCCCTTCTACTCCGACAAATATGCGAAAATTGGCATTCAGGTATGTGATTTGTTCGACGAACCCCTTTTGCGGGAGCGCCTGTGTGCTGCTGTTACATTAAAAAACGTCCTGTTCGAACATCTTTACCACAAACCCACGCTGAACGCCGACGACCTGATGGAGCAGTTGCTGCCCCTGAGGGAAGCAATCCGTCCCTATGTGGGCGACGCGGTCGGGTTTGTCCATGACGCGTTGAAGGCAGGCAAAACCGTTCTGTTGGAGGGTCAGCTGGGCTCCATGCAGGATCCGGATCTTG
>JAYFPV010000465.1:0-7139 GCA_034927465.1 Lawsonibacter sp. | reverse complement strand
ATACGGGTACTCCGCCTTCTTCCGCTCTGGACGTGCTGCTGGAAAGACGGGGCGAGCCCGCCGTCAAAGACGGGGCCAGGCTGGCCGATCTGCTCCGCCGGCCCAGACTAACCTATGGTGATTTAACCCCCATTGACCCGGACAGGCCCCGCTTGCCCCAAGCGGTAGTGCAGGAGGCGGAAATTACGCTCAAATATTCGGGCTACATCGGCCGTCAGCTGCACCAGGTGGAAGAAATGAAACGGCTGGAGGCACGTTCCCTGCCCCTAGATCTGGACTATTTATCCATCCAAGGCATCCGGATGGAGGCCAGGCAGAAGCTGGCTGAGATCCGGCCCAGAAACCTGGGACAGGCCAGCCGGGTATCCGGCGTTTCCCCCGCTGACGTGGCGGTGCTGATGGTCTATTTGAGACAGCGGGAAACGCGGTAGCGTTTGGTTTTTATGGGACGAGGTTTTTTCGCCCTCGGGCGATCGGTCCCAAACACAGCTGACATAGCCAGAACAGCCAGGCGCGCTTTCAAAAGGTAGAACATCAAACTCATTTCATAGATGAGAGCGGCAGCGGGCGTGGATTGGAGCTGTGTCCTGTCCTTTTCCCGCACCGGAAGGGCCGGAATATTTCAGGAGGCCGCTCCGGTGCCGGGGCCGCAGCCCCGGAAAGCTTTGGTTACTTTCCTTCTCTGGAAAGTAACTCGCCCGAGGGCGAAACACCCCCCTGTTTCCTTCCGTTTACTTTACAGAGGAGCACATTATGAAACTTTCTCAAGTCAAGGGCAGCACCTGGGTGGCAGAGGCCATGGAGCTGATCCCATTTTACAAGCTGGACGACCGCCGGGTCATCCTTCTTGACTCCGGTCTGAAGGATGAACGGGAAGAGCTGGAGGCGTCTCTGCTGGAACAGGGGCTGAGTCCAGCCGGGATTCTTTGCTCCCATGCCCATGTGGACCACTGCGGGAACAACCGCTATTTTCAGGAAAAATATCACATTCCCGTGGCGCTCACCCTTCCGGAGGCTGGAATGTGCAGCAGCATCCTCAACCTGAAATGCTATTTTCTCATGCTTCCCCCCGCCATGGTAGAGCGGGAGTCCTCCTGCATGGTCCATACCCCAGACATTATGCTCCCCGCTGACGACGGCCCCTTTTCTTTTGTCGGCACTCCGTTCCGAATTATCCACACTCCGGGCCATTCCTCGGGCCATATCTCCACCATCACCCCGGATCATGTGTGCTATACCGCCGATGCTCTGATCAGCCAGGAGTATTTGGGGTCCAAGCTGCCCTATAACCTATGCCATGCTCTGGCCAACACCAGCCGGGAAAAGCTGCGGAATCTGGACTGCGCCGCCTATATTATGGCCCACCGCGGCGTTTGCAGCCGGGAAGACATCGACTCGCTGATTGACGACAACCAAACCCTGGTCCGCCTGCGGACCCGCGAGATTCTGGATTTGATCTCTCAGCCCATGACTGCCAGCCAAATTGTTCAGTCCGTCTGCCAGCTGTTCCAGCTGTTTACGCACAAACCGCCCCGTTCCCTGCGGTTCGAGCGCAACATCCGCTTTTTCATAGAGTATCTGGTGGACGAGGGGCTGTTGGAAATGACCTGCCGCCAGGGCGTCACCCTCTATCGGCGCTCCGCATCCGATCCGACGCTTTGACTTGCGTCTCAGGTTCCTGTTGTGCTATACTGATGAATAATGATTTTAAGACCTGAAAGGAGCTTTCTTTTATGAAGCAGATTATTTCCACCGACAAGGCCCCCTCCGCCATCGGCCCTTATTCCCAGGCGGTTCTGGCCAACAATCTTTTGTTCGTTTCCGGCCAGATCCCCTTGGACCCAGCAACTGGCGAACTGATTCCGGAGACCACCATTCAGGCTCAGACAACCCGGGTGCTGACCAACCTGAAGGCCATTGTGGAGCAGGCTGGCAGCACCTTGGACAATGTGGTCAAAACCACCGTCTTTTTGAAAAACATGGACGACTTTGTGGAGATGAACCGCATTTATAAGACCTTCTTTTCTGTGGACTGCCCAGCCCGATCCGCCGTCCAGGTGGCCAAGTTGCCCAAGGACGTTCTGGTGGAGATTGAGACCATTGCCGCGCTTTAATTCCGTTCGGACGATCTTGTGTTCGGCCACCGCTTAGGCCACAATCCCCGGTATCCCGGGTAAAATCGAGAGTAATTCCGCAGGTTTTTCCACAAAGGGCTTGCATTTCGATGAATTTTGTGGTATCCTTTATTCTGCGTTCGGACACCCCGGGCGATTAATTGATTTCTCGCCCTCAGGGCTTTGAAAGGAACGATGATTTCTATGGGTCTGGCTATTACCATTATTCAAGTACTCTGTTCTCTTGCCTTGGTGGCCATTGTAATGCTTCAGTCTGGCAAGAGCGCCGGTCTGTCCGGTGCCATTTCCGGTGCTGCCGATACTTTCTTGTCCAAAAATAAGGCCAAAACCGTGGACGCAAAACTGGCAAAGGCAACCAAGTGGGCCGCTGTTGTCTGGGTCATTCTCACGCTGGCTTTGTGCGTCATTCAATAATTGTTTTTTCTTAGCACCCCGTCCATTGGACGGGGTGCTTTTTTGTCGATGTTAGTTGCATCTGCTATACATTTGTGTTATAAGTAACATATGTAACAGTAGTCTGAAGAGAGGAGCGGGGCCCATGGCGATCAACCGGGAAAAACAGCAGAAATTGGCCCATGTGGCTCGGCGTTACTACCTGGAGGACTGGAAGCAAAGCGACATTGCCAACGAATTGGGCGTATCCCGCCCCCTTGTCAGCCGCATGCTTTCCGAGGCGCGGGAACTGGGCGTTGTCGAGATTACCGTGCATGAACCGGGCGAGCAATTTGACAGTCTATTGGATCGGCTGCGCCTGATTAGTTCGGTTCGGAGCGGCGTCTTGGTGGAGGACGGAGAGGATGACCGGCGGACCAACCAATTCTTATCCCAAGGCGCAGCTGAATTGCTGGACCAGCTTGTGGCCCGCCGTCTGGGCGTTGGCTGGGGCCACTTTGTGGGCCAGCTGGTATCGTGGCTGGAGGAGAACCCAAGACCTAACAGCACGGTGGAGGATGTCTGTCCCCTGGTGGGCAACGCGGGTTTTCCAATCCGCAACTATCATTCCAATGAAAACGTCCGCTTGCTGGCCCAACAGCTGGGCGCAGACCCCCACTTTCTCTATCTTCCCGCGCTTCCTGAAAGTCTGGAGGAGAAACAGGTGCTTTGTTCCACCGAGCTATACCGACAGATCCAGCAGGAGTGGGAGCTGATGGACACTGCCCTTGTGAACATTGGAAACTTTCCATCCACCCCGGACTTTGCCTCGGTGGCCCGGTATGGGGATTTGCTGCAAAAACACCACGCCTGCGGCAGATTGCTGGCCTACTATTTCAATTCTTCCGGCGAAATCATCCAGTCCGACCAGGACTTTGCAATCCAGATTTCCATCGATATTCTGAATCGCTGTCCCAATGTGGTAGGGGTGTGCTCTGCCAATACCAGCCCCCGGGCCCTACGCGGGGCCTTGAACACCGGCCGGTTTACCCATCTCGTGGCCAGAGCGGAGCTGGTCCGTGCATTATTCGACGAAAAGTAACATATGTAACCGCGTTAACCCAAAAAGAACGGGATGCGCGGTTATTTTTATGCTTTCTTACCAATTTTTCCAGCTTGTCTTTGATGAAAACGGAGATTCTTCCATTTTATGTTGACATTTGTAACTATTATGATATTCTTAAATTACAAATGTAACTCACATGCACAATTGTGCGTGGAGTAGGTAAGGAGGTCTGCACCATGACGTTAGATCGCACCGCTGTGGGCGCCATGCTCACCAGCGCCGCCCAGATTTTGGCAGAAAATGGGGACTATCTCAGCCAGATTGACTCCCGCTTCGGAGACGGAGATCATGGCATCACCATCGGGAAAATCGCCAAACTCATCCAGGCACGGGTGCCCGAGTGGGGAAGCCGATCCATAAAAGATTTTTTCAACGAACTGGGAATGGCCATTATGGAGGTGAACGGAGGCTCAGCCGGCCCTCTGTACGGCACCATGATCGGCGGCTTTGGGGCTCAACTGGGTGACGACGAAAATGAGTTGGATTCCGACGGAGTCCGCCGCATGTTTTCCGCATCTCTGGCGGAAATGGAAGACATCACCACCGCCAAGGTAGGAGATAAGACCATGATGGACGCTCTCATTCCTGCTGTTCAGGCTGCCGCGAGCACCCAGGGGGATGGAGCAGACATTTTAGAGGCAGCTGCGGTCGCCGCCGAGGCCGGGGCAAAGGCCAGCGAAGGCTTTGTCTCCAAATTCGGCCGGGCCCGCAGCTATAAGGAACAGACCATCGGCACCCCAGACGCCGGAGCGGTGTCTACCGCCCTATTCTTTCGCGGACTGGCCAACGGGGTAGCAGGCTTGAAACAACCGGAACAAGGAACCACCTTACACAATATTTTTGGGAGGAATGCGCTGTGAAAATGAAAAAATTTATCAACAACCCAGAAAACCTCACCGACGAACTGCTGGACGGCCTGGTGGCCGCAAACCGAGCCATTCTGATCCGGGGCGAGCAAAACATGATGATCAATCAGAAACTGGACCAGGCCGACCGGGTTACCATTGTCACCCAGGGTGGCGCGGGCCACGAGCCCGCCATTTCTGGCTTTGTGGGGGAGGGGATGGTGGACATCTCTGTGGTGGGGGACATTTTTGCCGCGCCCGGTCCCCAGGCCTGCATAGACGCCATCAAACTGGCCGACAAAGGCAAGGGTGTTTTGTACATCGTTCTCAACCATGCCGGCGATATGCTGACTGGCAACCTGACCATGAAGCAGTGCAGCAAGCTGGGGCTGAACGTGGTGAAGGTGGTTACGCAGGAAGACGTATCCAACGCTCCCCGGGAAAATGCGGACGACCGCCGGGGCCTGGTCGGATGCATCCCAACCTATAAAATTGCCGGGGCCGCCGCCGCCGAGGGCAAGAGCCTGGAAGATGTCGCCGCCATCGCCCAGCGCTTTGCCGATCACATGGCAACCCTGGCTGTGGCCGTGCGGGGCGCCACGCACCCATCCACCGGAGCCGCCCTGGCCGATTTGGGAGAAGACGACATGGAGATCGGCATGGGACAGCACGGCGAGGGTGGCGGTGGCCGTCAGCCCATGAAAACCGCCGACGAGACGGCCCAAATCATGGTCAACGCCCTGATCAAGGACATCGGTATTCAGCCCGGGGAGAAGATCATGCTGATCATTAACGGCTCTGGCGCTACCACTCTGATGGAACAGCTAATCATCTACCGCAGGTGCGAGCAGGTCCTGAACGCCCAGAACATTGAGATCGTGGCCAATTACGTGGGTGAGCTTCTCACCGTTCAGGAGCAGGCCGGATTCCAGATGTTCATGGCCCGCATGGACGACGAACTGCTGCGGCTGTGGAACGCCCCCTGTCGAACCCCGTACCTCACCAAGTAATCCCTCAACGCCCGTCTCCCTCCTGGAGCGGGATCAATAGAAGGAGACATATCTATGGCTGACAACATTGGAAACAAAGCTGCGCACGACTACCACCTGAATATTCCCCCGAATCAGGCGGGGTTTTATGTGAAGGGCGCGGCCCACTGTGACTGGGGCATGCAGCACCGGCTGGCCCGGCTGTTTGATGCCAAATCTGGCAACACGGTCATGCTGGCGTTCGACCACGGCTATATCATGGGCCCCACTGCGGGGCTGGAGCGCATCGATCTGGTCATTCCACCCCTTATCCCCTATGTCAACGTATTGATGGGCACGAAGGGAGTGATTCGGGCCTGCATTCCACCCACCGCCAAAGCCGCCACATGCCTTCGGGTGACCTACGACTCCACCGTACTCTATGATGATATGTCCAACGGAGGCGGCCTCGCCTGTGACATGGAAAACGCCATCCGCACCAATGCCGACTGCGTGGCCGTCCAGACCTTCATCGGCGCTCCCGGTGAGTCCCGCTCCTTGGAGCTGCTGTGCCGTACCGCCGACGCCGCCGCCCGGTACGGCATCCCGACTCTTGGCGTGGTGGCCGTGGGTAAGCAGATGGAGCGCACCGAGAAGTTCTTCCAGCTGGCTACCCGGGTTCTGGCGGAAAACGGAGCCAATCTGGTCAAAAGCTATTACTGTGAAGGGTTTGAACGGGTGGCCGTCGCCTGCCCAGTGCCCATCGTCATTGCCGGAGGCAAAAAGCTGCCCGAACGGGAAGCGCTTGAGATGGCCTACCAGGCCATTTCCGAAGGGGCGCATGGGGTGGATATGGGCCGAAATATCTTCCAGTCCGACAGCCCCGCCGGAATGGCCGCCGCCATCGGGAAAGTGGTACACGATGGGTACACCCCCGCCCAGGCATATGAGGTTTATCAGGAAATTCGGATGCAAAAACAGGCGGACCCCGCATAAAGAGGAGTCCGCACCGGGACCGCAGCGAAGATCAATGCCGCCCCCATCGTGCGAGGATGGGGGCGATGCCTCCGCGTGGCAATATTATTATACCCTCACGTTCCGTTGATTGCAATGCGGGGGCCCAAATTTTGAACGAAATGAGGGATTCTCCCATGACTGCAAAAAAGTATTTGCCCATCGCTTTGTTTATCGGCCTTCAGGCCGCTCTTCTCCAGGCCCTTGACCAGTCCATCTGCGCCTTTGTCGTTCCCCTTGTGGCGGGGGGCGGCTGGATTTCCTTCCAGTCCTGGGCCGTATATTTTCTGGCCGGCTGCACCCCAAAGGGTGGGCTTCGGGCGCTCATCGGCTACGTCCTTGGCATGATCGCCTCCATCGCGATTATGATGGGCGGCGGCACGCTGGGTTCCCTTGGCTTTTGGGCAATGCCGGCAATTTTGATGATTCTGGTGCCCGTCATCCTGTACCTGGACATTGCTCCCGAGCTGTTCAGTCTGGTTCCCGCCGTCTTTGTGGGTGCGGGCGTCTTCTTTGGCATCATGAGCTACGTCCCAGGGGCTGCCTTTGGAAGCGCTTTTGTAAGCGAGACGATCTACTGCCTCATCGGTCTGGTCTTCGGCTGGCTGACCATCACCTTCCGGGGCTGGTACGAGCGCAACTACGTCCACACCCCTGCCGCCAAATAAATCAGCAGGCC
>JAYFPV010000032.1:0-4667 GCA_034927465.1 Lawsonibacter sp. | reverse complement strand
GCGGCGGCTCTCTGACCGGGTATGCCTTGAAAACGATTTGTCGGTCATCCAAAATCCAAAGCTCCACAGCAAAGGGCGTTTTCTGCATTATGGGCAATGGATGGGTGAACGCCTGCCGTCCTATAAGCAGCGGCTTCGCATGGCGATTCTTACGGCGTTGAAGAAAAAGCCCGCCGATTTTGACGCTTTTCTCGCGCTCATGGAGGCAAGTGGATATGCGGTCATTCACGGGCGAGGCGGCGCGATCTCGTTCCGGGCGGAGGGGCAGGAACGAGCTACCCGGCTGCGGGCATCCACATTGGGCGACGGTTACGACCTTGAGGACATCCGTGCTGTCATTGCCGGGGAGCGTCCCATGCCGGAGCTACGGGATGAAACCCCATCGCCCCCGCGCATCAATCTGATTATCGACATTCAAGAGCGATTGCAGAATGGCAAGGGGCCGGGCTTTGAACGCTGGGCCAAGGTCTACAATCTCAAACAGATGGCCGCCGTCCTGCAATTTTTGCAGAAGCATAAGCTGACCAATTACACCCAGCTTGTTGCCCGGACGGAAGCCATAGTGGATCGCTTTCACCATTTGGGAGAGGAACTGCAACAGACCGAAGCGGCGCTTTCCAAAACCGCCGAGCTGATGGCGGCCACAGTGAACTACGCCAAGGCGCGGCCTGTGTTCGACGGTTACAAGGCGTCACGGTACAGCAAGAAATATTTTGCCGAGCAAGAGGCCGAGCTTGCCACCTACCGGGCGGCCACGGCTGCCATGCGGGATTTGCTGGGCGGGGCCAAGCTGCCAAAGATGGACGATATGAAAAAATCCCGCCGTGAGCTGGCCGAAAAGCGCAAGGCGCTGTATGCGGATTACCGGGACGCCCAGCGTGAAATGCGGGAGGCCGTGGCGGTAAAAACGAACATTGACCACCTGCTCGGCGTGACCGACGGGAGGGAAGATAAGGCACAGGAGCGTTAGCGACAGTACCGCATCACAAGGCGCAACGCGCCGCAAACTTTGGGACACTTTGTCCCGAAGTGCCGGGTTTGGGGAGGCTCCCCAACAAGCATTTTTGCAACGCAAAAATAGCAAGTGTGGCCACACTTGCCCTGCTTGCCGAAACCACGCATTCCCGGAGGCCGCAGATGCTATTGTCAAGATGTTTTAAGAGACTAGTTGCACTAATTATCTTTTTTCAAAATATGTTTTTTTGTGTAATGTCCTGCCCTGCTTAATCAATATATGATTAGAAGCGCATTTTTCCAACTTATTTTGTGCAAGGAGGTGCTTCCAATGGGCCAGTTTTCGCACTAATCCACGCTACAAAACAATTTAAAACCAAAGATTAGGAGGCCTTTATATGAAAAAGTTTTTATCTAGTATCCTTTGTTTGATCATGGTTTTCTCTATGTCTACTCCTGCATTTGCAGCGAATAATCAAAGCTCTGAATACGGTGATGTTGAAATTGCTTTAGCGAGGCAGTTCAACGCCATGGAAGATATCAGTGTCGAGCTACAAATGGAATCAGGTTTCACTGTTCATAAAATTAGTTTTCCAACCATTTCCGAACTGATAGAAAATACTCGTACGGAGAGAGTAGGTAACTCTGATGACCTTATTGCAACACAAAACCGTAAAAACATCCAAGTGCTCAAAGAATATATTGAAGGGCTTAATTTGACTGACCAAGACAAGCAAGTGCATATCAGGAGTATAGATGAATTTGTGGGGGACGGCTACTTGGATGGATACAAAATTTACACTAAATCCAGTCGTTCAACTCATACATTTTATGGAACATATTCTGGTACAACCTTTTATGAAAGACCATCGTCAGAAATATCTGTGAATTATAAAAAAGAAACCGAGCGGAACTTGTCAAATCTAAATAAGTGGATTGCAACCGTAAAAGACCTTGTTTTGACGATTGAGGATCTCACTCCTATTTCAATGGCGATAACAGTCCTTGATATTGGAGCCCGGATGTTTAGTGATAATTATTCCGCAAAAACTGGAGACTACTGTGAATACTATGTTCGGACGGTTCGTCGGGTACGTGAAATAGGACTTATTGATGCATGGGGAGATTTCCGACCTGTATTGGTGGATAATAAAGTTGATATGTATCCATATTCCGTCTATCATTTTGCAGACCCAAGTATCTATAACCGCTCAGCTGCCGTTACCGAGTATATGAACGATTGGAGAACCCTTTACTCGGAATATTATAACAACAAATCTTATAATATGCAGGCAGCATATAATCAATATACTCAGAGGCCGGATATAATTCTGTATATGCAAGGAGTCCTGATTAGTAGCAGTATGTTTAAATGGGAGTTGAAGTAACATTAAGAACTCGAAGAAGCGAAAAATACTTATCCTTTGCTCCTTTTTTGTCATCGTGGCAGCAGTTTATTTCAGGCCAAGAACCTTGTGGGATACTATTGGCCTCGAAAATATGGAATTAAATAGTACTGCATATTGCAGTTTTTCCGACATTTCTCAGGGTCATAGTGCTCATTGGTCTGGATCAGTTTCGGACTTGCTAGAACATGAATTACTTGGTCCCTTGTTTCATGAAGTTTCAATATCTGGACCGGTTTTTTTTAAGGACAGCGTGAAAAATCCCGACTTACTTAATTTATATTTTTCATTCCCCAAACAAGATGGGACGTATCGGCGTATAACTGTTGAATTGATTATATCTTATGCATCCTACGGCGACACTTCTGCACCCTATTCCGCTTTTGTAAATATAGACAACACGGGATATTTTGTGACTTCAGGTAAGGCTATCATTCATCGGCTATGCAATAATATTTTGATTGAAGAATAGTGCGTGCAGTAAGAAACCTCTGGTCATGTGGCCAGAGGTTTCTTACTGCAGCGATCAATAATTATTTTGCAGTAACTGAGTTCGTAATAATTGTTCTAGAATCATCACCAGAGCTGTTCTCTGCATAAACAGTAGCGAGCGCACGATACTCCTTACCCGGAGTCCCCTTATAGGTAATGCTGCCCATATGAGAAAAAGTATTGTTGTCCAGCATTCCATTTGCGACAGAGCCAAAGTATGTGGAAACGCCCATCCACTTATCCCCAGTCTTCTCCTGCACTACAATGTAACTGGCTCCAATAACATCCATGCGTCTGGTTCCGTCCACTTCAAATTCAATGATAACCTTTCCACCTGAAGACGTAACCGCATACGCCGTATAATAGGCAAGCTGATCACTTGCTTGCGGGCCAACCACACCATTCATATTCGCTGCCCCTGCCGGAATCGACAATCCAATTGACAGAGCAAAGACACAAAGCAACGCCAAAATATGATTCACTCGTACTTTCATTTGTTTAATTCATCCTTCATAAATAGAATTTACCATCTGCTTCAATTCATCCACTGTCACATCTCCCCAAATCGAGCAGACCAGTGCATCATTTGTCCACGTCACAAAATTCTCAGAGTTGTTTGTCATAACATAATGTACGATCCCATTGTATTCATATCGGATGACATCACCGGAATCTTTTTCAAACGATCCGATACTAATACTGGCATCCTCCTCCGTGGAATATTGTCGAACCGAAACAGACAGGCTCTTTTCCCCGGCTTCATAATGAGCTTGAATCGTGACGCCTGTGCTGCGAGGATTTGCATGGATCTCCACAGTTTGAAATCCGGATGGATACCACCGAGGGGCCACCGGCTCCGTAATGCCATACGCATCCAGAGCCTCTTGCAGTATCCCATATTCCCCGCCCTCTGCCGGGGCGGGGATGTTCTGTTGACTGTCGGGCGGTTGCGCAGAGATGCTGAAGTGGAAAGTTTCCTCCGTCCAGCGTGCAATGGCACCGAATATATCGAATCCAAATGCTTGCGCTGTTACCATACTACACAGCATCATAACAGCAGCAACAATGGCGGCGACAAGAGAGGTGCGCCAACGGCGACGGTGTGCAGGTTTTGCTGCGATGGATAATTGAACGGGCGGTGTCTGCTCAAAGAGCCGAGCGTGCTTTTCTTGAAAAGCTGCCAAAGACGCATCAACATCAAAGTCCAGCGTGCTTGGTTCCCGTTTCTCCAATTCAGCCAGACATGCGTCCATCTGTGTGGAATCATAATTGCTTTCATCCATCCCATCCCACATATCTGACAATACATCTGTCAGTTCGTCTGCGGTCAACTCATCCAGATGCTTTTGGTTTTGAGCGGCATCCTCACCGCGCCCGTTCTTCCGCGAGGAAAACTCATTCTCAGGCATCTTTGCACCTCCTCCACTTCAATATTGATTAAGCAGTTCATTTCATTACATAAAAACTAGAAAATTTTTTCTTCTTTCGCCATCAGCGCCTTATAGTGCGCTTTGGCTCGGAAAGCTCGTGTTCGACAATTCAGAACCGATATACCAAGTTGCTGTGCAATCTCCTCGTAAGATAATTGTTCCTCAAAAAGCAGGATGAGAATCTCCCGCTCTTTGGGGAGCAATTCTTTTGGAAGTAGCTCATCCAGCGGTTGGTGGTATGTATCAACGCATATTGCACTCTCATCGGAAATAAGCGGCATTTCAAGTCGATGCCGCGCTGATTTTAATTCATCAAGAATCAGATTTTTCAATGTCAGGCTCAACCATCCGGAAAGATTGGGGTGCTTGACCAGATCACGCTGCT
>JAYFPV010000471.1:0-2218 GCA_034927465.1 Lawsonibacter sp. | reverse complement strand
AGAAGAGGGCTATCCCGGACATCTGCGGGTTAAGGTGACCTATCAGCTGGAAGAAAACGCTCTGGTCATACGCTATCAGGCAATGAGCGACCGGGATACCGTCTGCAATCTCACAAGCCACAGCTACTTCAACCTTTCCGGGCAGGGCTCTGGCCCCGTTTTGGAGCAGGAAATTCAAATCTGTGCCGATCAATATACCCCGACTGATCCGGACAGCATTCCGACCGGTGTGATCCAGACGCTGGAGGGGACGCCCATGGACCTGCGCCAGTATACCGCCATCGGCGCCTATATTGACGCGCCCTTTCCGCAGTTGGAATGGGCCCATGGCTACGATCATAACTTTGTGATCACGGGGGATGCGGGTGCGCTGCGTCCTGCGGCCTGGGCCAGGTCGCTCAAAACTGGGATTGCCATGGAGGTGGAAACCACCATGCCGGGGGTGCAGTTCTACACCGCAAATTATGTGGAGGAGGGCTGTCCCGGAAAAGAGGGGAACCGCTACGGACCAAGGCACGCCTTTTGCCTGGAAACCCAGTTTTTCCCGGATTCTCCCAACCAGCCAAAATTTCCATCGTGTGTGTTACGCAAGGGAGAGCTTCAAGAGAATATGACCCGGTTTGTGTTTTCCCAGTATGAGTCGGCTGGACAGACGTAGGCGTTGGAGAAAGAGACAGGAAGACCGGCGGGAGTATTTTTTTCGTCAAGTTTCGTCTGAATCTGCAGCTTGCCGGCGCAGTCTGGCGTGCGCCGTTGTGGAATCTCAGGATACGGGATTGCCGCAAAATTCGAGAGGAATGCTGCATGCTACTGTGAAAAAATGCAGCGATTTGGCACATAGAACGTAAAAATGGAACAAAACCTTGGCTTGACAAGATGAAACGATCCCTTTATTATAAGGTAGAATCTGACAGAGAGGCTCCTGGGTGCGGTGCGATAAGCGGCGTTGCGATGGGTGGTTGGCAGTTGTTTTGCCACAGACAATGTACAAGAGAGCGCTCTGCGGGAGAACTAATATTTGTTAGAAAAAGTTGCTGTATTTGGATGATAAACGAGGAAATGAAACAATATGGAGCGATTTGAACAATGCATGCTGCAAATCTCCCCAATGATCCCCTTGGTTCCGAACGAAACGGCATACCGACGGAGGGAGTCCCTATCGGTATGCCTTTCTGTGCGTTGAGGGGTATATCCGAACACGGTGGAAAAACCCTGAAATTGGGGGGAAGGGGACTGCAGTGAACACATCCTTTCTGCTGCATAGAGGCAAAAACCTAAATCCAACCAGGCTGATTGCACTGGGGTTTGGAGCTATTATTTTACTGGGGACTCTGCTGCTGTATTTGCCGATCTCGTCCCGGACCGGCGAGATGACCCCTTGGATCATCTGTCTGTTTACCGCTACCTCCGCCACTTGCGTCACGGGGCTGGCCCAAGTGGACACCTTTCTTTACTGGTCTTCCTTCGGACAGGGAGTCATTCTGGTGCTGCTGCAACTGGGCGGGCTTGGCTTTGTATCCCTGATTACGCTCGCTTCTTTGGCCCTGCGCCGTCGGATTGGGCTGTCTCAGCGTCTGGTAATGGCCTCTGCGTTCAATCTGAACAGCACTTCCGGCGTGGTTCGGGTGGTGCGCCATGCCCTGATGGGGACCTTTTTGCTGGAGGGTGTGGGGGCCATAATCTTATCCACCCGGTTTATTCCTTTGTTCGGTTGGAGACGTGGGCTATGGTTCTCAGTCTTTCACAGTGTGTCCGCGTTCTGCAATGGCGGCTTTGACCTGATGGGCGGGTATACCGGACCCTTTTCCAGCCTGGCCGGCTTTCAGAACGATCCGGTTGTGCTGGTTACCATCATGACATTGATTGTGGTGGGGGGGATCGGGTTCTTCGTCTGGGAGGATTGGCTGCAGAGCCGGAGCTGGAAAACGTTGTCTTTGTATTCCAAGCTGGTGTTGACCGTTACCGGAGGGCTCATTTTATTTGGGTGTCTGTTTTTCCTGTGGGTGGAGTGGAGAAATCCCGCTACGCTGGGCCCCATGACAGCCGCGGAGAAAGTGCTTAACGCCTTATTCCAATCGGTGACTCTGCGGACCGCCGGGTTTGCGACCTTAAATCAGGGGGCGCTTTCTGACAGCTCCGCGGCGTTGTCCGTTCTGTTTATGCTGGTGGGTGGCTCCTCTGGCTCCACTGCCGGCGGGATCAAGACGGCGACCGCTGG
>JAYFPV010000339.1:0-2995 GCA_034927465.1 Lawsonibacter sp. | reverse complement strand
CCCGCGGACGCTGGGGGTTGCGGCCCTGGACCTTCTGTCTGCCGCCCCGGTCCTGGTTGCGGTCGGAGGTAAAGGACTCCAGCCGCTCGTCGTACTTCTCCAGATTGACGCTGCCGCCGCCGCGGGTGTCCACCACCTTCTTCTCGGGGACGCGGGTGACCGGCTTGCCGGAGGAGGGCTGCTGCTGGGCGGGTCTGGCGTTTTGCTGCGCCTGGGGCTGAGAGGGCCTGACTTGGGGCTGGGCCTGCTGCTGCCGCTGGGGCTGCTGCTGCGGGGCGGAGGGCTTTGCCGCTGCCTCCTCGGGCGCGGCCGGCTCCGACGGAACAGCAGGGGCGCTGTTCCGGGCGGGCTGGCGGACGTCGGCATAGACGGATTCGATGGAATCAATCTGATTGTGCTGGGTCAGGTATTCGAATACAATCGACAGCTCCTGATCCGTCAGGGGCTGCATGTGATTCTTGGGCGGATGGTTGTCTTGGGTCAGGATGTCCATGACCTCCTTGGAAGGGAGCTCCTTAGAGCCCTTCTTAAAGTCTTTGGCAACCTTGTGGATAGGATATTTGATCATCATATAGGGAAGCCACCTCGTTTCTTAGGGATTGTGCCGGAATTTGCCGGACAGACGACGACCGCCGGAACCTGTTTTCAATCGATGACCAGGCCGGGCGGAGCCGTCCTTGGCATGTGGGGCCGAGGTGCCTTGTCCGGGAGGCTTCGGCTTGAATGGTTGCTTGGGACGGGACTTTTTAGGAGAACCGTCTGCGGCCTGCTTGGGCGGCGGGGTCCAAGGTTTTTGTTTTCCTTCGCGCAGGTTTTTTTCGTGCTGCCGCTGCTCCTTCTGGCGCTGAAGGGCCCGGTCAGCCTTAACGCGCAATTGCTGAGCCGCGGGACCGTAGCGCTCCGGGTCGCGGGCAACCAGCTTTTCCACCACAGAGGCGGCAAAACCTGGATCGGTGAGTGCCAGCATTGCGCAGGAACTTCGGCTAAGCAGCCCGCCCAGCTCAACTTTGGAGAAAGGTAGTATCAACCATAATACACTGCCTGCCTCGCCGAAGTGAGCGGCCCGGCGGCACGTGTTGGACGCAGCGTCGGACGCCAACAAAACAAGCCGGGCGTGGTGGGCGCGACACGAGGCACCGACGGGTTCTTCCCCAGCCTCCAATCGTCCCGCTTTGCGGGCCAGACCAAGGAGATGGAGCACAGGATCGTTAGTCATCTGCCGGCACCTCCTTCATTTGTTGCGCCAAAGCCTCATAGACCTCGGGGGGGAGTGCGGTCGCAAAGGCGCGCTCTAAGGCCTTTGACTTGCGGGCCTTGGCCAGACAGGCCGGGTTGGGACACACATAGGCCCCCCGACCTGGCAGCTTGCCCTTGAAGTCCAGGTTCACGGTACTCTCGGGTGAGCGCACCACGCGAATCAGCTCTTTTTTTGGTTTCATTTCCCGGCAGCCAACGCATTGGCGCATGGGTATTTTTTTGGGCACTGGGTTCACCCTTTCCCCGAAATCGTTTGAAATTTAACGTGCGGATGCGCGTGAACTAGGTTATTCTTCCACAAAAGGTGTGGGCGATTCGGTATTATCCTCCAGAAAAAGATCCTCGTCTGCGTCCGAAATGGGATCCACAGGGGCAGAGGCAGGCTTGATGTCAATCTTATAACCGGTCAGCTTGGCGGCCAATCTGGCGTTTTGTCCCTCTTTGCCGATGGCAAGAGACAGCTGGTCGTCGGGAACCACGACCCGGCAGCTTTTGCCCCCGGACAGCTCTTCCACACTGATGACGTCGGCGGGAGACAGAGCGGCAGCGATGTACTCGGCGGGGGTATCAGAGTACTTGATGATGTCCATCTTCTCGCCCTTCAGGTCGTCCACGATGGTGTTAACCCGCTGCCCCCGGGGGCCGACACAGGCGCCGATGGGGTCCACATTGGCGTCGGCGGACCAGACAGCCAGCTTAGTGCGGGAGCCCGCCTCGCGGGCCACGGACTTAATTTCCACAGTGCCGTCGTAGATTTCAGGCACCTCCAACTCGAACAGCCGCTTGACCAAGCCGGGGTGGGTGCGGGAGATCAGAACCTGAGGCCCCTTGGTGGCGCGGCGAACCTCTACCACATAAACCTTCAGCCGCTGCCCCTCCACGTAGCGTTCGCCCTTCACCTGCTCATTGGAGCCCAGATAGGCATCGGTGAATTCAGGGCCCGAATGAATGCGCAGGGCTACCGAACCGTTGCGGGGGTCGATGCGGGTGACTACGCCGGTGAGCAGCTCGTGCTCCTTAGAGCAAAATTCATCGTATACCATGCCCTGCTCGGCCTCGCGAATACCCTGGATAATGACCTGACGGGCGGTCTGAGCGGCCACGCGGCCAAAATTTTTCGGTTTGACCTCGATGCGGACCACGTCCCCAAGCTGGGCCTGGGGCAGGACAGAGCGGGCGTCGTCCAGACTAATTTCGGTGGAAGGATTGTCTACCGATTCCACAATGTCTTTTTTTAGAAAAAGCCGGACTGTGGCGGCTTCCTCATTGGCCTCAATAACCAGGTTGTCGCCCACGCCCTCGTGATCCCGGCGGTAGGCCGACAGCAGAGCCTGGGTGATCTTTTCCATCATATAGCCGGACTTAATGCCCTTTTCCTGCTCAATTTGAGAGATAGCGGCAAAGAACTCCTTGCCGTCCAGCTCGTTGTTGTTGACATTCTTTGTCGTTCTCTTAGCCACGGTGTTCTCCTCCTAAAAATCAGAAGCGGGGGTACAGCCGTACCAGCGCGATCTCTTTCTTTTCAAAGGCCATGGGCGTGCCATTGACCTCCAGAGTCACATCCCCGTCCTGATAGGACCGGAGCAGACCCACAAAATTCTTCCGGCCCTCCCTAGGACGATAAAGCTTCAGCTCCACCTCGTTCCCCTGAAAGCGGGCAAAATGCTCCGGCTTTTTTAAAGCCCGGTCAGCCCCGGCCGAAGATACCTCAAAGGTATAATTGCCCTCGATGGGGTCG
>JAYFPV010000053.1:0-2957 GCA_034927465.1 Lawsonibacter sp. | reverse complement strand
GTTCCATGGAACGAGCGAGGGAGGTTGAGACAGGCATGGGGCGGAAAGTCGCAAAAATTGCGGTCTCCAAAGCGATTTATACCATTGATAAGCCCTATGACTATCTCATCCCAGCAAAGCTGGAGAGCAGTCTTCAGCCGGGGATGCGGGTATTGGTTCCGTTTGGGGCCGGAAACCGGGGTTCTGACGGGATTGTTCTGTCCATCCGGGAGGAGCCATCTGGAGGCCAGGCACGAAAAGAGCTATTGGCGCAGTTGGATGAAACTCCCGTGCTGGATCACAATGCCATTCAGCTGGCCCTTTGGATGCGGGAGCGGTACTTCTGCACCCTTTATGACTGTGTCAAGGCCATGCTGCCAGCCGGCCTGTATTTTTCTTTGCGGGATTGTGTCACGTTAAAGCCTGGGATCGACCGGGAGGAGACCAAAAAGGCCTCGGGTGGACTTGCCGGCGTGGCCCAGCTTTTGGATTTATTGGATACCTGGGGTGGAAGCGGAACCATGGAGCAGATCCGTCTTGCCTTTGGGGTCAGGGATCCCAACCCAGCCATTCACCGCCTCATCGACCTGGGCGCCGCCGTTTTGGAGACAAGCTCTCAGCGCAGCGTGGGGGACAAAACAGAGCGGATCGCCGTGCTGGCCATTCCGGCCGAGGATGCCATGGCCATTGTTTCGCCCCGGCGGAAGTCGGCCCCTTTGCGCTACTCTGTGACGGAGCTTCTGTGCTCTCTGGGGTCTGCTTCAGCGAAGGAACTATGCTATTTTACCGGCGCCTCCACGCCGACCATCAAGTCATTGGAAAAAAGCGGCATTCTGAGATTGGAAAAGCAGGAGGTATTTCGCCGCGCCCCGCCGGAGGAGGTGGAGCCGGCCGCTGCTCCTGTGCTGAACGAAGAGCAGCAGCGCGCCTTTGAAGGCATGGATCACCTTGCTCAATTGGAAACACCAGCCGCCGCCCTGCTTTACGGGGTCACGGGCAGCGGAAAAACCCAGATCTATATCCGGCTGATCCAAAGGGCGCTTGAGCGGGGGAAAAAGGCCATGGTTTTGGTGCCTGAAATTGTTCTGACACCTCAGCTGTTAAGAATATTTACTTCTCATTTTGGCACAAAAATTGCCGTGCTTCACAGCTCGCTCCGGGCTGGGGAGCGGTACGACGAGTGGAAGCGGGTGCGAAACGGGTTTGCCGATGTGGTGATTGGGACCCGGTCTGCCGTCTTTGCTCCGCTGGACCCAATCGGCTTAATCATTTTGGACGAGGAGCAGGAGAGCAGCTACAAATCGGAGAATGCCCCACGTTATCATGCTAGGGATGTGGCGAAGTACCGCTGCGTCCAGCATGGGGCGCTGCTGGTGCTTGGATCGGCAACCCCTTCGGTAGAAACCATGCAGCAGGCCCAGAGTGGAGCCTGCCACTTGTTTGAGTTAAAAAACCGTTACAACCGCAAGGCATTGCCTCAGGTTTTGATTGCGGACATGAAAGAGGAATTGCGTCAGGGCAACGCCACATCCATCAGCCGTGTGCTGCAGCGGGAGCTGGAGGCCAACCTGAAGCGCGGCGAGCAGTCTATTTTGTTTCTGAACCGCCGCGGAGCCAGCCGAATGGTGTCCTGCTGGGAGTGCGGCGCCGTTCCAGAGTGTCCCAGGTGCTCGGTTAAACTGACGTACCACTCGGCCAACGGCCGCCTGATGTGTCACCATTGCGGACACTCTCAGCCGATGCCGCCGGTCTGCCCCTCCTGCGGAGGAATGCTGAACTTTATTGGGGTGGGGACCCAGCGGGTTCAGGAAGAACTGGAAGACCTGTTTCCCGGGACGGAGGTGCTGCGCATGGACACAGATACGGTGTCTGCCGCCCACCCCCATGAGGAACTGCTGGATCGGTTCCAGAACAGAAAGGTGCCCATTCTGGTTGGTACTCAGATGGTGGCCAAAGGGCTGGACTTTGAGAACGTGACCCTGGTTGGCGTGGTTGCCCCGGATTTGTCTCTGTATGTGGACGATTTCAGGGCCGGGGAGCGCACCTTTTCCCTTCTCACTCAGGTAGTAGGTCGGGCCGGAAGGGGAGACAAGCAGGGCAGGGCGGTCATTCAGACCTACACCCCGAACAACGATGTGATTTGTTTTGCCGCCCGTCAGGATTATGACAACTTTTTTCGGGCTGAAGTTCCGCTGCGCCGTTTGCGGGGCTATCCCCCGTTTTCCGATATTGTGGTGTTAACTGCTTCCGGCTTGGAGGAAGGAGGGGTGCTCCGGTGTTGCGTTCGTCTGCGTCAGGCACTGGAAGCAGAGCTGCTCTCCATCGGAAACTGGCAGATTTTAGGCCCTGCCCCGGCCGCGGTGGCCAAGGTCAACAACCGGTATCGATACCGGCTGACCCTCTCTGGACCAAACACCAAAGAGGCCAGAGTGGTTATTGCGCACCTGCTCCGGGCCATTCATCAGGAGAAAGAAAATCGAGGCGTGTCAGTGTACGCCGATCTGAATCCGTATAACAGCTGAATTTTACCATACAAAGGAGGAACCGTGATGGCCATTCGCACAATTTTGGTCCAGGGTGACCCAGTTTTGAATAAAATTTGCCATCAGATTACAAAATTTGATGATCGGTTGGCCGATCTTCTTAACGACCTAAAGGAAACGTTGGCCCAAGCCAACGGCCTGGGTTTGGCTGCGCCGCAGGTCGGAATTCTCCGTCGTGCTGTCATCGTAGTAGACGACAACGGAGAGATGCTGGAACTGGTAAACCCCGAGGTCGTGGATCAGAGTGGGGAACAGGACGGGCTGGAGGGCTGTCTGTCCGTTCCAGGGCTATGGGGCTACGTGAAGCGCCCCGACTGGGTCAAGGTGAAGGCACAGGACCGGTGCGGGAACTGGTTTGAGGTTGAGGGCAACGGTGTTACCGCCCGGTGTTTTTGCCACGAACTGAGCCATCTGGACGGGCACCTCTACACCGAG
>JAYFPV010000264.1:0-2950 GCA_034927465.1 Lawsonibacter sp. | reverse complement strand
TCAGCAGAACGCGGCTTATGCCAGCGAGGCTGGGGAAAAAGCAACTGCGGCCTCCAAACAGATGGTGGATCTGCATCAGCGAATGTCCGAACTGGTGGGCGCCATGGACGACATCAGCAGCACCTCGGAGGAAATCAGTAAAATCATTGCCACCATCGAAAATATTGCCTTCCAGACCAATATTTTGGCACTGAATGCCGCCGTAGAGGCCGCACGGGCCGGCAGCGCCGGCAAGGGCTTTGCCGTTGTGGCGGACGAGGTACGCAACCTGGCCTCGAAAAGCGCGGTGGCCAGCAAAGACACGGCTGCCCTGATTGAGCGCGCCATTGCCGCCGTCGGGCGCGGCACCAATATCGTGAAGATAACCTCCCAGTCTTTAAACGACGCGGTGGCAGAGGTAGACGATGCCACCAAGGGAATCCTGGAAATCTCCAAGGCCAGTGAAATGCAGGCTACCGCCATCGGACAGGTCACCCAGGGGATGGATGAGATTTCCAGTGTGGTTCAGACAAACTCCGCCACGGCGGAAGAGTCCGCCGCCGCCAGCGAGGAGCTGTCCGGGCAGGCTATGCTGCTGAAGGAACTAGTGGCAAAATTCAACCTAAAAGGTGCGCCGAACGATTCCGTCCAGAGCATTGCGTTCGATGTAGAAAACCCTCCCGTGGTCGAGCACATTCCGGCTTCCATGGGAAAATATTGATAACATCTTTAGAAGGAGGGATCGGTATGGATCAAAAAAGTGACCGGGTCCTCGCTCAGTTGAGGAGCACGGCAGGCGGACTGGAGCACAAATACCTGACATTTCTGCTTGACCAATCGTTGTTCGGTCTGCCTATCACAGAGGTAGTGCAAATTATTGGGCTGCCTCAAATCACTCAGGTTCCGGAATATCCGAACTACATGCGCGGCGTCATTGAC
Organism: Lawsonibacter sp.; assembly: GCA_034927465.1. Taxonomy (GTDB): domain Bacteria; phylum Bacillota; class Clostridia; order Oscillospirales; family Oscillospiraceae; genus Lawsonibacter. The sequence continues at coordinate 2,032 of JAYFPV010000264.1, read as the reverse complement.
CTGCGGGGTGAAATTGTTCCGTTGGTCGACGTGCGCCTGCGGTTTGGAAAGCCGGAGCGAGACTTTGACACCCGTACTTGTGTCATCATCGCAAACATCCGGGGACGGGGATTCGGCTTCATTGTAGACGAGGTGGACGAGGTCACTTACATTGCCCCTGAGCTGGTATCGCCTCCCACCCAGCTTTCGGAGGACAGCAGCACTCGCTACCTGACGGGGATCGCCCGCCTGGGCAGCAAAATCATTCTTTTGCTGAGCCCCTCCCACATGTTGAGCGATCAGGAATTTACGGCTCTCGCCCAAGCAGCCAACGCCTCCGGGCAGCCCTTGGATCCGGTCAATTCATAGAAACCGGACGGTCCAGCCAAGTCTGCTTCTGCTCGATTCTGCTGATCCGTCCAAATCCCGAAAAAATTTTCCATAAGCCACTTCATTTTTTTTCAAAAATGCCGACATAGGATTTGAGGGCAATGGGACAAGCTTTCCTTCCTTCCGGGCGCAGGCCGGCGCGGCGGGAAACAAGGCTTCCCAACCCAAACATCAATCAGGGGAGAATAGGATGTCCCCGGAGGGAAGGAATTCCCTCTCAGAAATTCAAGGAGGAACATTAATATGAGGATTCAACACAACATCGCCGCGATGAACGCCTATCGCAACTACTCCAGCAACTCCAGCGCCGTGGCAAAGAACTTGGAAAAGCTGTCTTCCGGCTATAAGATCAACCGCGCCGGCGACGACGCCGCCGGGTTGGCAATTTCTGAAAAGATGCGCGCGCAGGTCACCGGCTTGGATACCGCCCAGAGCAACGCCAAGGACGGCATCTCCCTGGTGCAGACCGCTGAAGGCGCCCTGACTGAAGTCCACGACATGCTCAACCGTATGTACGAGCTGTCTGACCAGTCCGCCAACGGCACCTACGACAACGAAGTGGACCGCGCCAACCTCCAGAAGGAGATCACCTCTCTCAGCAGCGAAATTAACCGCATCGCCGACTCCTCCAACTTCAATGGTATCCAGCTTTTGGATGGCAGCATGAAGCAAGTGACCAATAGTGTCATGACCTCCACCCCTGCCGCCACTGTCGACGGCACGGTTCCCGGTGCCGCCACCAAGGCGAGCGCGACCATTGTCCTTGACGGCACCAATGCTACTACCGGCGGCTTTGATGCCGCTGGAGCCATTACGGGCGGCACCACGACGTACAAGGGTGTCGGCGACCTTTTAATTGACGGTAAAAAGATCTCTGACCTGTTCGACGTAACAATGAACGGTTCGGCAATTGATTTGACCGACAATACTAATACTGTTGCTTCTGGCGCTACGCTTGTGTTCACCGCAAAGAATGCCGGGCAGCTGTCTGACGCTGTCATGACCGGGCTCACCGGCATTACCGCTGATTCCACCACCGTCGTCGCCGGCCAGAACGAGGGCGCTGGCACCGCCGCCACCAAGTCCGACTACAGCCTGACCTTTGATTTCGCAAAGCTTTCCGGCGGCCAGACCTTCTCGATTGGTGATAAGACCTTTGAGATCAGCACCGGAGCCGCCGTAGCCAGCGGGAACGTCGCCATTGACATCTCCGGTAAAAGCAAGGATGATATTGCCTCTGCCGTGGCTACTGCCATCAGCGGATCCGGCATTGCTCTCACGCAGGATGGCGCGACGCCTTCCGGCATGACCACCGAGGCTAGCTTCACCCTGGATTACCTGGGCACAACAGCGGGCGATGCTGGGAATCTGGGTGCGGTTCGCGTAAGCGAGTCTGCAACCGGCGCCATTGCTGGTACCTATGTCGCTGGCCAGGTTGCTGGCCCAGAAAATCCTGGTACCTTCGCCACTGCAACCTATGACTTCAAGCTTTCCAACCTTGCCGCTGGCGACAAAATTACAATTGGCTCGACCACCGTCGAAGTTGTGGATGCCGCCGACGAAGATCTGAACAGCGGCAAGATCAGCCTTGCCAACGCCACGGACGGCGCCAAGCTTTCCGCCGCGGTTGAAACCGCAGGCTATGCCTCCGGTAAGGTCTCCT
>JAYFPV010000019.1:0-6810 GCA_034927465.1 Lawsonibacter sp. | reverse complement strand
ACCTACATGCCCGTTATTTTGGGGTATGCCCGCAAGTACGACAAGAACGTGGGCCTTGGCACCATCATCGCCAATATGCTGCCCTTCTCCGTCACGTTTGCCGTCGTATGGATTATCCAGGTAATTGTCTGGGTGGGCCTCAACCTGCCTCTGGGTCCCGGCGGCGGAATCTATCTGGTACCCTGAGCCAAAGACGGCCGTCATGACAAATTGAGTGCAAGCGGCCCGAATCTGCTCAGATTCGGGCCGCTGTTTCGAAAAAAGGAGTCAGCCATGAATTTTGCAATACGCGCGGCGGAACTCAGCGATGGAATTATCGCCAACCGCCATTACCTTCATCAGCACGCCGAACTGTCTTTTCAGGAGCATGAGACCACTGCCCATGTGATTTCCGAATTGGAGAAGCTGGGGATTCAGGTCCAATCCTTTTCGGACTGCACCGGCTGTATCGCCACCATTCAGGGCGGAATGCCTGGGCGTACCGTTTTACTCCGGGCAGACATCGACGCACTGCCGATTCAGGAAAACAGCGGAGTGGAATTTACGAGTATCCATCCCGGTGTGATGCACGCCTGTGGCCACGACTGCCATGCTGCCATGCTGTTGGGTGCCGCCCAGCTGCTGTGGGAGCGGAGAGAGGAGTTGTCCGGGACGGTCAAGCTGCTGTTTCAGGCGGCCGAGGAGGTCTTTGTCGGCAGTCATTACTACTGGGATAAGGGCCATCTGTCCGATGTAGATGCCGCCATGGGCATGCATGTATGGCCCACCGTGGACAGCGGAGCGCTGTGCATTCAGGACGGCCCCTTGATGGCGAGCTGTGACAACTTCAAAATTACGGTCCACGGGGTGTCTGCCCATGGCTCTGCCCCGAATCAGGGAAAGGATGCCATCGTGGCGGCAAGCGCCATCATCTGCAATCTGCAAACCATTGTCAGCCGGATCAACGATCCGCTGAACTCTCTGGTGGTGACCGTAGGTACTGTCCGGGCCGGCACCCAGTTCAACATTATTACCGATACTGCCGTGATGGAAGGCACCGTCCGGGCGCACACCACCCAGACCAGAGGAATCGTGGAGCAGGCCCTGCGACAGATTGTGGACAACACCGCCGCCGCCATGGGATGTACCGTCGAGATGGAATACAAGTACCTGGAGCCTCCTGTGTGCAATGATGACGTCCAGCTCAACCAGATTGCCCGGGGTGCAGCCAAAAAGCTGTTTGGAGATGGCGCTCTGCAGCGTACCACCGTGGCCATGGGCAGCGAGGATTTCTCCTATCTGATGGAGAAAATTCCTTCTTCTTTGTTTGCGTTTTTGGGCTGTTACGACGAGAAAGCGGGCTGTGTTTACCCAGTTCACAATGAAAAATTCAAGATCAATGAGGAGATTCTCCATCTTGGCGCGGCACAGTATGCCCAGTTTGCTGCCGACTACCTGGAGCAGACCGCGGGAGGTGAGGGCAAATGAACATCCAACAGTTGGCTAAGGAGCAAGAGCAGTATGTGATTGACAGCCGCCGCTGGCTCCATGCCCATCCGGAACTGAGCTGCCAGGAAGTGGAGACCACCCGCTTTCTTGTCTCCCAGCTGGAAGAGATGGGAATTCCCGTCCAGACCTTTGACGACATCACCGGCTGCATCGCCACCATTCAGGGAGAGCGGCCCGGCAAAACGGTGATGCTCCGGGCGGATATCGATGCCCTGCCTATTCAGGAAAACCCGGGCAAACCCTACTGCTCCACCAATCCAGGCGTGATGCACGCCTGCGGCCACGACTGTCACGCCGCGATGCTGCTGGGGGCTGCACGCATTCTTCAGGCGCACCGGGAGGAGCTAAACGGGACGGTCAAGCTGATTTTTCAGATGGGGGAAGAGATCGGCCGCAAGTCGGAGGAGTATGTGAAGCGGGGCGTCCTGGAAGGGGTGGACGCTATTTTCGGCATGCACGTCTGGTCGTCCATGGATGCGGACACCGCAAGCTTTGAGAGCGGCGAGCGCATGGCCTGCAGTGACCGGTTTACCATTCAAATCAACGGCAAGTTGGCCCACGGCAGCGCGCCGCACCAGGGGCGAGACGCAATTTTGGCCGCCGCCGCCTCGGTGATGGCGCTGCAGTCGCTGCCCAGCCGGGTCAACAACCCCTTGGACAGTCTGGTGGTCACCGTGGGTATGATGAACGGAGGCACCAAAGAAAATATTTTGTGCGACCATGTGGAGCTGGTGGGCACGGTGCGGACCTTCAACCGGGAATTCCGCAGCAGCATGCCCCAGCGCATTGAGCAGGTCGTACAAAACGTGGTGCAGGGCTATGGCTGTACCGCCGAGTGCAGCTATTATTTTGGACCAAGCCCCCTCATCAATGACCACGAGGATCTGAATGAGCTGGCCCGGGAGGCAGCCCGGAAGGTCATGGGTCCCGACTGCCTGAAGCACTTGACCAAGATGATGGGAGCAGAGGACTTCAGCGTGTATATGGAGCACATTCCCGGTGTATATGGCTATCTCGGCTTCCGGAACAAGGAGAAGGGGATTGAGTGCATTCACCACCACCCGGCGTTTGACGTAGATGAGTCGGTATTACACGATGGAACCGGAATTTATGTCCAGTTTGCGGTGGACTACCTGAACCAAAATTCCTGAGCGCAAGTAGAGCAGCAAAACGCCCCGCCGAAAAAACGGCGGGGCGTTTTTGATGGTTTAGTCGCTCATGTGGTTGACGTATTCCTTATACTCATCCAGCGTGTAGGGGGCGTGATAGCCGTCCGTAATCTTCTTGGCCTCGGCACCGCCGTCTTTCAACAGGCGGTAGGCCAGCAGGGCCATCATTTTAGCGGGAAGAATGTGGGCGGTTTCGGGGTTTGATACCTTGTAGTCCTTGGAGTGGAGGTCGCCGACGCTGCCGCCGAAGGTGAAATTCAGAACCGGCATGACGGCGAACAGATCGCCCACGTCGGTGCTGGCGGTGTTGCATCGGCCAGCGGGAACCGAGTCAACCTTGACGTGCTCGCCCAAAAGCCTGGCAGTGTCCCACAAAATCTCCTCGGGTAGGCGCTCGGGACAGGGCATATAGCCCTGGGCGTTGACAATTTCCGCCTCGCAGCCAATGGCCATGGCAGCTCCCCGGAAGCAGTTGTCCACCTTGACGCCGATTTTGTCAATGGCCTGCTGATTGTTGGCGCGGACCATCATGTCCACCACCACCTCGCTGGGGACAATGTTAATGGCTTCGCCACCCTTTCGGATGTAAGGGTGAACCCGGACACAGTCCTTCTCCTCAAAGGTCTCCCGGATCATGCCCAGAGCGGACATGCCCAGACAGGCGGCGTTGAGCGCGTTGGCACCCAGATGCGGCGCGGCGGCGGCATGGGCGGCGCGGCCGTGGAGATAGACGGTTTTGCCGATGAATCCCGTGCAGGCGCTGTTGCCCAGCAGCAAGTCTACGTCCGAATCCCTGCCCACCATGTGGGAGTGGGTGGTGATGGCCAGATCCACGTCATCAAACTCCCCCCGGCGGAGTAGCTCGCACTTGCCGCCGGCGCAGTGGACGTCGTGGGCGTGGCGGACCTCTTCCCGGACGGAGGCGTCCTGAAACTCTTCCGCAGGAACCGCAAAAATGGTGGCAGTTCCGTCCAGATTGGCGGCCACCTCCGGATCGCTGAGAGCCAAGGCCGCACCCAGCATGCAGACGATCTGGGCATAGTGTCCGCAGGAGTGGGCAAAACCTTCGGGGGTGGCGTCAGGATGGGTGGGACAGGCCAGACCATCCAACTCCCCGATCAGGGCGACGTTGGGACCCTTCCTACTGCCGATGGCGGCCTTGACGCCGGTGATGGCCAGGCCCTCCCGGGGCTCCAGCCCCAGCTTTTTGAAATAGTCGGCCACGATCTGAGCGGTGCGGTATTCGTGGTAGCCCTGTTCCGCGTGGTGGAACAGATCCAGCGCCAGCGCCTGTAGCTCATCGGCGTGTTCGTCAAGAATGGATAATATTTTTTCTTCCATGCGGTCCATCGCAATCAGCTCCTTATGTATTGAATCGTTGGTATTACAGCGCGGAGACAATCTCCACGGCCATGTCCAGGAAGGAAATCAGCAGCACGCAGGCCAGCACGCCGCAGGCCAGAATCATCAGAATCTCTCGGGTGGAGAAGGACTCCTTCCGGCTTAGTCTGGGGCCCGCGATGCGGGCAATGAAGTACACAGCAATGCCCGCGAACACGACGGGGTAAGCAGCGCGCCCAGAGGAAGGAAAGAGGGAAAGCAGCTGCTCCAGCAGAACTAGCGCCGCCGAGAGAAGGAGCAGACGGTTTTCCAGCTGGATCTGGCTGTGGGAGGAAGAAATTTTCTTCCGGCGGCCGGATGCCTCGGTCAGTACGGCGCAGATCATCGCCCAGCTCAGGCCAATCCCCCGTAGAACGCGGAATACAAGACCAGAAAGCCCGGAAAATCCAGCCAGGGACAGGAAAAACCCAGCCAAACCAAGCCCCAGGCAGAGCAGGGTCATCTCAAACCAGAACAGTTTTGGGTCTTCCCGGTAGGTCCGGAGCCCCAATGTCTCTTTCAGTGACATAATTTCCTCCCGATCAGACGGATTTCTGGTAGGCGATCCGGGGGGAGCCGCCCTCAATCCAAATGCGTCCGCAGCGGACAAAGCCGTTTTTTGCCAAAACCCGCTGCATGGGCAGGTTGTCATCGTGGGTGTCAATGCGCACGTTGCCGCAGGATTTCAGACACCAGGTCAGAATTTGAGTGGCAATACCGGGTACCTCTCCCCGGCTGGCGACCCGGTGAACGGCGCAGTAGGGGAGGTCGTTGAGCCAAGCCCCCTGGATTACCAGATAGGTGGGATCTTCCCCCGGAATCATGGCAAACACGGCCTGAAGACGGCCGTCCACGGAGCAGACATAGCTGCGGCCCAGACGGATGTCCTCCCGTACCAGTTCCTCCGGTGGGAAATGGTCCCCCCACTGGGTTGGATTGCCAGACTGCTTCATGAACTGGCGGGCGGCCGCGTAAATTTCCATGATGTCGTCCCAGTCGGACGGCTGAGCACTGCGGATCATCAGACTTCACGCTCCGTTGCTTCAATTCCGGCCAAAAGCCGGTAATAAACTCATTATACACTGTTTTTTTCCACTGGTACAGCAAGAAAGGAAATTTTTATAGGAAGAACCTTCCCGCTTTACCGGACAGAATCCTTGTGCTATACTTAGAGCCAGCAAAAAACGCGCCGGGGATTCGGCCGAATGCGAAGGAGTGAACCAGATGGATTTGACGGAACGCATGGTATCCAGCAAGACCGTCTTTGAAGGGAAAATCGTAACGGTGACGGTGGATCAGGCCCGGCTGCCAAATGGAAATGTATCGACCCGGGAGGTCGTGTACCATCCCGGCGGAGTGGCGATTTTGCCCTTAGACGAGAAGAACCAGGTTACTCTAGTGCGCCAGTATCGCTATCCAATCGGCCAAATGCTGTTGGAGCTGCCGGCAGGCAAGCTGGACCATGGGGCGGAGAAACGCCTGTTGGGGGCGCAGCGGGAGCTGAGCGAGGAAGCGGGGCTGGAGGCGGCAGAGTGGACCTATCTGGGCTATATTCTGGCCTCGCCCGGCTTCTGTGACGAGGTGCTGCATATGTACCTGGCCCGGGGGTTGACCAGTGTCAGCCAGCATCCGGACGAGGACGAGTTTTTGGACGTGGTTACCATGCCGTTCGGGGACCTGGCCGAGCAGGTGATGGATGGCACCATCGCCGATGCGAAGACCGTGGCTACCGTGCTGAAGGTAAAGGTGCTGCTGGGCCTGTAAGGCCTGCAGTGTGCAGAAAGGAAGGAGGCAAACTGTTTGGGAAGCACCATCCTGATCGTGGAAGACGAGCAGAATATTGTGGACATCCTGTCCTTTAACCTAAGCAGGGAAGGATACGACACCTTGGAGGCTTATGACGGACCAACAGGGCTTCAGCTGGCGCTGGAGCAGAACCCAAGCTTGATTTTATTGGATTTAATGCTGCCCGGCATGAACGGCTTTGATGTGTGCCGGAAGCTGCGGGAATCGGGGGCCTCGACGCCCATCCTGATGCTGACTGCGCGGGAGGAGGAAGCCGACAAGGTGCTGGGTCTGGAGCTGGGCGCGGACGATTACATCACCAAGCCATTTTCCATGCGGGAACTGCTGGCCCGGGTAAAAGCCAACATCCGCAGGGTGTCCATGCTCCCTGGAACGGGCGCGGCCTCCGCGCAGGGGAATGACCTGGTTCGGCTGGGCCGGGTGACCATCAACCGGGAGCGGGCGATGATCTCCAAGGATGACCAGCCGCTGGAGCTGACCCAGCGTGAATACGACCTCATCTGCTTTTTGGCCTCTCAGCCGGGGATGGTGTTCTCCCGTGAGGCGCTGATGGAGCACGTTTGGAACTACGAAGGCTATGTGGGCGACGTACGGGCAGTGGATGTGGCTGTTCGGCGTCTGCGGGAGAAAATTGAAGACGATCCCGCCAACCCCAAGTTTATTATGACAAAACGGGGTATGGGGTACTTATTCGGGGGATAAACTTTGAACCAAGAAAAACTGCCCGGCGGGGAGAAAATTCCCTGCGCGAGGGCGGACGGCAGGAGGCTGCGGCCGCCTGCCGTCGGGCACAACAGGCAGGTATTGTTCTGCGTTGGGAGCGCGGGTCGAAACAGTGCGCCATCAGGCGTGGGGGCTGTCCCGGCAGCAAAGCGTTTTCGCGGATAGAAGGCTTGGGGGAATGGCAAGAGAAACACAATGCACTGCCCAGTGCATTCACTTGCGCCATGCCCCCGGTTATCTTTCT
>JAYFPV010000221.1:0-4995 GCA_034927465.1 Lawsonibacter sp. | reverse complement strand
GTTCCTCCCTCCTCCTCTCTTAGAGGAATTCGACCGGACAAAGGTTGATTTAGACGAGTTCCTCTGTTATGTAGCAAAGGCGCGCTACATCCAGAAACTTGAGCAGAACCTCTTGGCGCAGGCAATCTCCGAGGTGTTTGCGGAATAATAAAAGAGCCGATCTTAAAAGATCGGCTCCCGCCCGGTGAGTTTGGCTTTGTAGAGTATGGTTGCGTTTCGCACGGTTCTGCGCACGCCCTCGTTTTTTTTGTCCTTCTGCTTTCCAATATTGTTTTGGCATCCAACCCACAAGCAATACGGGATTGCATAAACAGTCAGAGGAACAAAGATCAGCACAGAAATCGCTACGCCAAGGCAAAGCGCAAATACAAGCACCTTCAGCATTACCCAGAATATGACCATCATCAGCGCCTCCTCTTTTCTTCCAAAATATCACAACAGGAGGTGAAAGGCAAGTATGGGTTTAGAATCTGTTTTCAAATTGTCCCTCATCATGAACATGATTGACAACCTGACCGGGCCTATGTCCAGGGTCACAGCAAGCACCGACAGCTCCATTTCCCGGATCGACGCCATGAGCCAGTCCTTCGCCAACGCCGCCAAGGCGGGCGCGGTCATGGCCGGGGTTGGCGCGCAGATCACAGACGCCTCGCTCGCACCGGTGAAGGCCACGTTTGCAACGCAGAACGCATTGGGAGATCTTTCTTCCCTGGGTGTGAAAGACCTGGGGGCCATTGAGGACGCTGCCACAAAGTTCTCGGATACCTGGGCGGGGACGACGAAACCCGATTTCATCAGCGCTGCCTATGACATCAAGAGCGGTATTGCGACGCTCTCCGATGAGGGCGTCGCGCAGTTTACCAATTTGTCAAGCCTGACCGCAAAGGCGACAAAATCCACGGCGGGAGAAATGTCGTCGCTGTTCGCCACCGGCTACAACATCTACAAAGATTACTACGGCAATCTGAGTGATCTCCAATTCGGAGAAATGTTCTCGGCGGGCATTGCCCAGAGCGTGAAGCAATTCAAGACGACCGGCTCCGGTATGGCCAACTCCATTGAAACCCTGGGAGCTTCGGCCACCACCGCCAAGGTACCCCTGGAGGAGCAGCTCTCCATTCTCGGTATGCTGCAGGCCACTATGGGCGGCGCGGAGGCAGGCACCACGTATAAGGCGTTCCTTCGCACGGCAGCAAAAGGCGGTGAGGAGCTGGGGCTTAAGTTCACAGACACCAACAACCAGCTCCTTAGCATGCCGGAGATTCTGGACAAGCTGCGCGGCAAATTCGGGGAGACCATGGATGCAGCTGAGAAGGTGAAGCTGCAGCAGGCATTTGGAGATACCGAGGCAGTCTCCCTGATTGATCTCATGTACAGCAAGACCGGCGACCTGCAGAACAACATCGTCGGGATGTACGGGGCGCTCGGTTCCGGGACACAGGTCACGCAGGATATGGCAAACGCCATCAACTCCACAGACCCGCAAAAGTTCCAGGTGTTGACGCAGCAGGCCCAGAACGTCAAGGAAGTGCTTGGCGGCACGCTGCTTCCGACAATCAACTCCCTGATGGAAAAAGCAACGGGGGCGCTCCAGCAGTTCGGAGCCTGGGCTCAGAACAACCAACAGTTTGTCAAGGTTATTATGCTCCTGGCTCTCGGCTTCGGCGGTTTCCTAACAGTGGCCGGATCGGCCATTGCCGTGACCGGCGGAATTGGCCTTGTGTTTGTAAAGTCTTCAAAACTTGTCAAGGGCTTCTTTGGCGTAATAAAAAATCTCCCTGATACAATCACCACCATTCGGCTCTACGGAATGTTTGCCATGGATGCAATCAAAAAGGTCGGCGGTGCGCTCCCTGGCCTGATCTCAACAATCGGGAAGTTCGGAGCCGCATTGCTGACAAGCCCGATTACCTGGATCGTCGTCGGCATTATCGCCCTGATCGTGGTGATTATCCTTCTGTGGAGAAACTGGGACAAGGTAACGTCCTTCCTGTCAACCGCGTGGGCGGCCTGCTGCAATGCGGTCAGCGCTGGCATCGACTGGATCAAGTCCGGGTTCCAGGCCTTCGTCACCTGGATCGGCGAAAAGATCGCATGGTTCGGGGAGTCCGGGAAGCGGCTGATTACCACCTTTGTGGATGGCATCAAGTCCGTGGCGTCAAATCCGGTGGATGCCGTGAAGAGCATCTTCGGGAAGATCGGGAACCTGTTCCCCCACTCCGACGCCAAGGAGGGCCCGCTCTCCACCCTGACGCTCTCTGGCCGCAAGACCATGACCACCTACGCGCAGGGTGTATCTCTGGCACAGTCTGAACCGGCCCAGGCAATCCAGAAGGGCTTGAGCAAGGCAAAAACCGCGCTGGGTTCCGAACCTGTCAAGAAGGTACGGCTCAGCAGCAACAGCGACCAGGACGCGGATGCCAATGAAACAAAAGGAAGCTCCTCCGGGGGCAAGCGCGTCATTATTCAGAAGCTGCTCATGCAGGTGGATCTCAAACAGATCAAGGACCTGCAGCAGCTGCTCAAGATCTGGGCGGAAATTGAGGATTATAGCAACGGTAACGGCAGCGACTCGGATGATCTGATTCCAGAACCGGCGTAACGGAGGGAGGACGGCTATGATATTCCTGGAAGACCAAAGCATGAAGGTGAACGGAGTCGTCCTCCCCGGCGTCTTCAAAAGCATTGAGGTCGTGGAGTCGGCACAGATTGATGAGCAGACCGTGGAGGGCAGCTCTACAAAGCCCAAGCAGGCCACGGGCTATGAAGATGCAAAGATCAACATTGAGCTCATCCTCGACGATACGGCCACCCAGACCAAGTACCAGCGGCTGGCGGTCGTCCGGGCCATCTTCCGAAAGTCCGGGCAGACCGTGCCCCAGCCGATCCCAATTGTGAATGAGGATACCGCTGCCCATGGAATCAGCAAGGTCCTATTCAAGGGGCTCACCCACAAGCTCGAAAGCAAACGGGATCAGCTCGCGGTCACCCTTGAATTTTGGGAGTATGTCCCACAGACCATCAAGGCCGCGAAACGTTCCAGCTCCGCAAGCAGCAGCGGCGCATCCAGTACCCTGACGGCAGATTACAAGTCCTATCTTACGACGAAGCGCGGGCAGTCTCCTGCAGTGGATGATACCAGTACATCGGCTGCTCTCAACAGTGTCGCGCAGATGCCTTTCTGAGGGAGGTCGGCAGCGTGGAAATCACAGAACTATATTACCCACAGATCGCGGCTCATGCCGGAAGCTATACCTTCGATCGCGGGATTCAGATTGAGATTCATTCTTCCAAGGACTCCTATTTTGACTGGGCAAAGATCCGCTTCACGGAAGAGTACCGGGAGAAGATATCCATATCCCGGAAGGATCCGGCGTCGATTGAGCTCGGCTATAACAACGTCTACGATGAGACCTTCTCCGGCTATGTGGCAAAGCCGTACAGCACAGGAGCCAACGCCGATGAGATTATCCTGAAGGACGACATGCTGCTTCTGGAGGATCTCACGATTAACGATACTTACCTGAACACGACCCCGCAGGAGATGATCGCGCACTTCCTATCACTGGCTGGCATCACAGACATGAGCCTGTCATCCCAGGTGTACCAGGAGCGAAAGCGGGTACCCATCTGCGGGTTATCCGGGGTCAAGGCAATCAGCGCGGTCAATGCGGCGTGGGGCCTGAAGCAGAAGTTTTTTTTCTCGGGCAGTACCTTCTACTGGGGCACAGCTCCGACACAAGAAACGGTCTACGCCTTTGAGTATGGAGTCAACATCCTGAACCTGGAGCGCTCCGGCGGCATGTGGATCATTGAGACGGTCTCCGCTCCGTTCGTCAAGCACTCTCACAAGATCGCCGTCACCCACCCAAAAGTGAATGGAACCTTTGAAGTCTCAAAGGTGATCTTCAAGACCAACGAGGCCGGGTTCATTCGCACATACATCTATTTCAGCTGAAGGAGGAGCAAATGGGAGATCTGGAACAGTTCGTGAAAAACGTGGTTGAAAAGCAGTACCCGCAGCTGAAGCGGCCCGCCATGGTTTATGCAGCCGTCACCGCTGCGACAATGCTCTCCGACACCTACAACCTGACGGACCTTCAGATCACAAATACCGATGCCGTGACATCTTTCCACGCAAGCGTGTCGGCCCATTGGTTCGAGTATTCCCTCCGGGTGCTGGATCCGTTCGGCAATGAGGATGAGACCTATCCAGAGATCCCGGCGGTACGCTCAAAGCTGCAGCTCAGCGCCGGGGCCGTCGTGGCCATCGGCTTCGGTAACAACAACGTGGAACCCATTCTCATCGGGGAGGTGGTCTTGTGACCGGCTTGAACGATACGGACATCCGCCTGAACGATGACGGCCAGCTTACCCAGGGCGCGGACGGAGACGCGCCTCTTTGCTCCGGCGCGGATTGCCTGTATCAGGCTATTGTCCTTCAGGCAACCACCCAAAAAGGCGATCTATTTTATGACCTTGATTGGGGCTGGAGCCTTTATGATTTCATTCGCTCCGAGGATGACGACCTGACCCGATTGGAGATAATGCAGCGGGCGCGTACCGGCCTGCAGAGCTGGGACGCGATTGATCCGGATTCCATTGAGGTCAGCGTCGAGTATAGCGACGACGCCTTCCTGCTCTCCTGTTCCTTCCGCTTTACGGATGAAACGGAGACCAGGGATCTCACCATTGTGATTGATTCGATTAGTGTGGAGGTGGTAAGCAGTGGCGATTGATCCGAACATCTTGGACCAGATCCTTCCGGTGCCTGACATCGACGATCTGATGGAGGATACGGTCGCGGAGCTGCAGGACACAGGCTTTGCGGTTACAAACTTCAACTCAGGCGGCGTGTTCTATACGCTCCTGATGATCGCCTTCCGGATCCGGATTGAACTTGTGCAACTGCTCCGGAGCGTCCTGAGCAACATGTTCGTCTCCAGCGCCACGGGCGTTTGGCTGGAGCTGAAGGCGGCGGACTTCTCCAAGAAG